>NZ_JBPGXG010000048.1:0-28380 GCF_056755255.1 Monashia sp. HAY1-5C
TCCGTCGTCGGCAGCGTCAGATGTGTATAAGAGACAGTCCCTGGCCCGGGCCCTGGCGCGGGCCCTCGCGCGGGCTCTGGCCCGGGCTCGACCGGCGGTTGTCCACAGGGCCGCAGCGAGCTCCCTGCCCCGTGGGCCACCATCGACTCCATGGATCTCGCCTCGTTGGCCCATGAGGACGTCGTCTCGGCCGCACATGCCCGGACGTGCGGCGTCACCAGCGCTGAGATGAGGCGACGCGTCCGGGCCGGCCAGGCCTTCCCCCTGCACCGTGGCTGGTACGCGACGCGGCGTCCTCGCGACGCCCGGGACCGGCACCTGCTGCGCACCACGGCCCTGCTGCAGGAGTACGACGGCCAGGCGGTCGCCAGCCACGGCTCGGCTCTCGTGCTCCTGCAGCTCCCTCTGGAGGCCGTCGACCTCGGGACGGTCCACCTCATGTGGCTCGGACCGGATGCCGGGTTCCGCTCGTACAGTCGGGTGCGCATGCACGAGGCGATCGACGCACCGGCCCTGCCGCATCGGGACGTGACGGTTCATCCGGCCCTGGCCGTCGTCCAGGCCGGCCTGCTCGACGTCACGTCCCTCGTCGTCGCGGGCGACGGCGCGCTGAGGCGCGGCGATGCGACGCGCCACCAGATCATGGCCGCAGCCACCGCGCTGCGTGGCCAGCGAGGGCTCATCCGGGCTCGCGCTGCCATACCGTGGCTGGACGCGCGGCACGAGTCCCCCGGAGAGTCGATGACGGCTCTCGTGCTGCGTGGACTGGGTTACGACCTCGATCCTCAGTTCGAGCCGGGCACCATCGGCGCGCACGGGCATCCGGAGCGGGCGGACTTCGTCGTCCGCGGGACTCGCGTGCTCGTCGAGTTCGACGGTCGGGACAAGTACGCGGCCGACTCGGCAGCCCAGGCGCAGTCGATGCTGTTCGCCGAGAAGCGTCGTGAGGACGGGTTCCGCCGGCTCGGCTACGAGGTCGTGCGCCTGACGTGGGCAGACCTGCATCACCCGGCTCAGGTGCGCGCACGCATCGAAGCCGCCCTCGCCCGCGACCGCGCCCGGGCCAGCTGAGAGGAACAGCCCAGCCTCCCCACCGAACGAGTCGTTCGGTTCCCGGCACGGCTCGCGGCCCCAACCGAACGAGTCGTTCGGTGCCGAACGCGGTGTTCGGGCTCGAACGCGTCGGTCCACCAGCACTTTCGGCACCGAACGAGTCGTTCGGTGCGGTGTTGGGCTCGAACGCGTCGGCCCACCAGCACTTTCGGCACCGAACGACTCGTTCGGTGCGGAAGAGGAGGGGGGTGGGCGGGGTCGGGGCGGGCCGGGTCAGAGGGCCTTGATGATGTCCTCGACGCGTTCCTTGGCGTCGCCGAAGAGCATGGCGCTGTTGTCCCGGAAGAAGAGCGGGTTCTGGACACCGGCGTAGCCCGCGTTCATCGAGCGCTTGAACACGACGACGTCCTTGGCGTTCCACACCTGGAGCACGGGCATCCCGGCGATGGGTGAGCCGGGGTCCTCCGCAGCGGCAGGGTTGACCGTGTCGTTGGCGCCGATGACGAGGACGACGTCGGTCTCGGGGAAGTCGTCGTTGATCTCGTCCATCTCGAGGACGATGTCGTAGGGCACCTTGGCCTCGGCCAGCAGCACGTTCATGTGCCCGGGCAGGCGCCCCGCGACCGGGTGGATGCCGAACCGCACGTCGACGCCGCGCTCACGCAGCTTCGCGGTCAGGTCGGCGACCGGGTACTGCGCCTGCGCGACCGCCATGCCGTAGCCGGGCGTGATGACGACGGAGGACGCGTGGGTCAGCAGGTCGGCGACCTCCTCGGCGTTCGTCTCGCGGTGGTCGCCGTAGTCGACGTCGCCGCTCGTCACCGCACCGTCGGAGCCGAAGCCGCCGGCGATGACCGAGACGAAGGAGCGGTTCATCGCGGTGCACATGATGTACGACAGGTAGGCACCGGACGAGCCGACGAGCGCACCCGTGACGATGAGCAGGTCGTTGCCGAGCATGAAGCCGGCCGCGGCCGCCGCCCAACCGGAGTAGCTGTTGAGCATCGACACGACGACGGGCATGTCGCCGCCGCCGATCGAGGCCACGAGGTGCCAGCCGAAGGCCAGCGCGATCGCCGTCATGACCAGGAGCGGCAGGATCGAGTGCGACGCCACGAACCACACGAGCAGCCCGGCCGACACGACGAGGGCCGCGAGGTTGAGCCAGTGCCGCGCCGGCAGCATGAGTGGCCTGCTCGAGATGCGCGCCGAGAGCTTGAGGAACGCGACGATCGATCCGGTGAAGGTCACCGCGCCGATGAAGACCCCGAGGAAGATCTCGACGAGGTGCACGCCGTCGGAGGTCACCGAGGACCCGGATGCCAGGAAGGTGTTGAACCCGACGAGCACCGCGGCGGCACCGACGAACGAGTGCAGCATCGCGATGAGCTCGGGCATGCCGGTCATCTCGACGCGTCGCGCCCGCCAGATCCCGATGCCCGCGCCGATCGCCATGGCCACGACGATGAGCAGCCAGCTCGTGGCTCCCGACCCGCGCAGCGCGAGCCACAGCGTGGCGACGAGCGCGAGCGCCATGCCGACCATGCCGAGGACGTTGCCGTCCTTGGCGGTCTCGTGCTTCGACAGGCCGGCCAGGGACAGGATGAACAGCACGGCCGCGACGATGTAGGCGGCCTGGATCAGTGCGAGGTCCATCGGTGCTCAGCCCTTCCGGAACATGGTCAGCATCCGGCGGGTCACGAGGAAGCCACCGAAGATGTTGATGCTCGCGATCAGCGTGGCGAGGAACGCCAGGACGACGATGACGCCGGAGATCCCGCCTCGCCACTGGCCCAGCTGGATCAGGGCCCCGACGACGATGATGCCGCTGATCGCGTTGGTCACGGACATGAGCGGCGTGTGCAGCGCGTGGTGCACGTGGCCGATGACGTAGTAGCCGACGACGACCGCGAGCGCGAAGACCGTGAAGTGTCCGAGGAAGCTGGTGGGCGAGAAGGCGGCGATGAGGGCGAACAGCACGGCACCGATGCCCATCGCCACATACTTTCGGCGCGGGTCCTTCGGTGGCTCAGGCTCTTTCACGACCTTGGGGGCGGACGCGGGGGCCGGCACGGGTGCGGCGCTGACCTGGATCGGGGGCGGGGGCCACAGCAGCTCGCCGTCCTTGGCGACCGTCATGTTGCGCTGCACGACGTCGTCGAGGTCGAGGACGACCTGTCCGTCCTTGCCGGGGGTCAGCAGCTTCATGAGGTTGACGAGGTTGGTGCCGTAGAGCTGAGACGCCTGGGTGGGCAGGCGGGCGGCCAGGTCGGTGTAGCCGATGATCTTGACGCCGTTGGCGGTCACGACGAGCTCGTCGGGGACCGAGCCCTCGACGTTGCCCCCGTTGGACGCGGCCATGTCGACGATGACCGACCCCGGCTTCATCGTCGCGACCATCTCGGCCGTGATGAGCCGTGGCGCCGGGCGGCCCGGGATGAGCGCGGTCGTGACGACGATGTCGACGTCCGGTGCCTGCGACGCATACAGCTCGGCCGCCGCGCGGTTGAACGCCTCCCCCATCTCCCTGGCGTAGCCGTCGCTCGACGGGGACAGCTCGGTCTCGGCCACCTGCACGGGAAGGAACTCGGCCCCCATCGACTCGACCTGCTCGGCGACCTCGGGGCGCGCGTCGGTCGCCCGCACGATGGCACCGAGCGAGCGGGCGGTGCCGATGGCAGCCAGACCGGCGACACCCGCCCCGGCGACGAGGACCTTGGCCGGAGGGACCTTGCCCGCGGCGGTGACCTGCCCGGTGAAGAACGAGCCGAACTCGTGCGCGGCCTCGACGACCGCTCGGTACCCGGCGATGTTGGCCATCGAGGACAGGACGTCGAGCGACTGCGCCCGGCTGATGCGCGGCACGGCGTCCATCGCCATCGCGGTGACACGGGCGGCCCGCAGGTTCTCGACGAGGTCCGGGTTCAGGGCGGGCGCCATGAGCGACACGAGCACGGCACCCGGCCGCAGCAGCGCGATGTCGGCGGCGGAGGGCGCGTTGACCTGGTGCACCACGTCGGAGCCCCAGGCCTCCTCACGCTCGACGAGGCGCGCGCCGGCCTCGGCGTAGGCGGCGTCCGCGAAGCTCGCGAGGGCGCCGGCACCGCGTTCGACGACGACCGCGTAGCCCAGGGCGACGAGCTGCTCGACGGTCTTGGGCGTGGCGGCGACCCGCGTCTCGCGGGCACGCGTCTCTCGGGGTACACCGATCTGCACGCTGGCTCCTTCGCTGACGACGGCACTGGCTCCCGAACCTAGAGCACGGACCACCGCGCACGGGGAGGACTGCCGGTCTCATCACACACCGGATCGGCGGCCACAGCCGGGCGCGTCTCTGATCGTGGGCGTGTCGCCGGCCGCGTTCGAGGGAACGGTGAAGAGGGGTCGGACGCGGAGGGCTCGGGCGCAGGGCCTGCGCGGGTCAGCGCGGGGTCAGCCGAGGAGCGCGTCGGCGAGGGTGGCGTCGGCGACGAGGGCGTTGACGAGCCGCCCGGTGAGGGCCGCACGCACCGCCGTCCCCTTCTGCGCTCCGGACGCGATGGCGACGACCTCGTCGATCCCGCGCAGCGCCGCCGGGCTGATCGTGACGACGCGCTCGGACAGCGAAGGTTCGACGACGGTGCCGGACGCGTCGAACAGCACACCGGCGATCTCGCCGACGACGCCGAGGCGGGCCAGGGCCTTGCGGTCGGCGGGGGCGACGGCGTCGTGGATCGTCGACAGGCCCGGGGCCCACGCGCCGACGCCCATGACCGCGATGGTGACGCGAGAGGCGCGGGCGAGGACCTTGGCGACCTGCGGCTCGCGCCGCAGCGTGGCCGCGCCGGCGGCGTCGTCGAGCAGGAGCGGCGCGTGGAAGATCGAGGACCCCCCGGCGGTGGCCCGGGCGGCCCGGCGGACGATGTCGACGGCGCTGCTGTCGTGGCCCTCGACCTCCATCGCGCCGCTCAGCTGCACCACGTCGACGGGGGGCAGGTCGTGCAGCGAGCGGGTCATGACATCGACCGAGCGCGACCACGGCAGGCCGAGCACGTCGTCGTCGCGGACGATGTCGGTGAGCAGGCGCGCGGCGGCCAGCCCGAGGTGGTCGGCCAGCGCCGACGCCTCGACGCGCGAGCCGTCCACGACGACGGCGTGCCGCAGGCCGTAGCGCTCCTGGAGGCGTGCGGAACGGTCGAGGTCGAGCTCGCCGTCGGCGACGATCTCGATGCGCACGATCCCGGTCTCGCGGGCGAAGTCGATGAGCCGGGCGACCTTGAAGCGGCTCAGGCCGAGGTCGTCGGCGATCTCGACCTTCGACTGGCCGGCGAGGTAGTGGCGCCGCGCGACCGCGGCCGCGAGCACGAGCTCGGCCGGGCCGCGTCGCTCGATGGCCGCGTCCTTCACACGCGAAGTCTGGCGTGTCCGGCGGCCGTTCGTGGCAGCACCCCTCACTTTCGCCTCCTTCCGCACTCGACGCCCGTCCTGCCCGCGGACGAACGGTTGACAGCCTTGATGCCAGTCACTTTACTCATATGTGCGCAGCAGCGCTCAAATGAGCGAGACTCAAGGAGGAGACGTGCGACGAGGCGAGGTCGGGCACCGACGACGACGGGTCGGGCGACGGGTGCTGGTGGCCGGGCTGGCGACGGGTATCGTCGCCGGTCTCGCCGGCTGCGCCGGATGGGGCGGCGGCGGCATCGGAGGGGGCGGCCCGAACAGCATCAGCGTGCTCATGGTGAACAACCCGCAGATGGTCGACCTGCAGCAGCTGACGGCCAAGTACTTCACGGCCCGGACCGGCATCACGGTCAACTTCACGGTGCTCCCGGAGAACGACGTCCGCGACAAGATCAGCCAGGAGTTCTCCAGCCAGGCAGGGCAGTACGACGTCGCGACGGTCTCCAACTTCGAGATCCCGATCTACGCCAAGGCCAAGTGGATCTCGCCGCTCGACCCCTTCCTGGCCAAGGACCCGGGGTTCGACCAGGCCGACATCCTCAAGCCCATGCAGACCTCGCTGTCCTACGGCGGCAAGGTCTACGGCGAGCCGTTCTACGGCGAGTCCTCCTTCCTCATGTACCGCAAGGACGTCCTGCAGTCCAAGGGCGTGACGATGCCGGCCGCCCCGACGTGGCCGCAGGTCGCCGACATCGCCGCCAAGGTCGACGGTGCGCGGCCGGGCATGAAGGGCATCTGCCTGCGCGGCCAGCCCGGCTGGGGGCAGGTCTTCGCCCCGCTCACCACGGTGGTCAACACCTTCGGTGGCACGTGGTTCGAGAAGGACTGGACACCGAAGGTCAACGCCCCGGAGTTCAGGCAGGCCGTCCAGTTCTACGTCGACCTCGTCCGGGCCCACGGCGAGAACGGTGCCCCGCAGGCCGGGTTCACCGAGTGCCTCAACAACCTGACGCAGGGCTCGGTGGCGATGTGGTACGACGCGACGTCGGCGGCCGGCTCGCTCGAGGCCAAGGACTCGCCGGTGCGCGGCAAGCTCGGGTACGCCCCGGCACCGGTCGTCCGCACGAAGAGCTCGGGCTGGCTCTACGCCTGGTCGTGGGGCATCCAGGCCGCGAGCACGAAGCAGGAGAACGCCTGGAAGTTCGTCTCCTGGGCCTCGAGCAAGGAGTACGAGCAGCTCGTCGGCGAGCAGCTGGGCTGGTCGAGGGTCCCCGCGGGCAAGCGGTCCTCGACGTACGAGAACCCGAAGTACCTCGCCGAGGCCTCGGCCTTCGCCGAGCCGACGAAGCAGGCCATCGAGTCGGCCGACCCGGCGAACCCGGGTGTGCAGCCGCGGCCGGCGCTCGGCGTCCAGTTCGTCGACATCCCGGAGTTCCCCGACCTCGGCACGCAGGTCAGCCAGGAGGTGAGCGCCGCGATCGCCGGGCGCACGTCGGTCGCCGAGGCCCTCGACAACGGTCAGAAGCTCGCCGCAGACGTCGCCGAGCGCTACAAGGCACGGGAGGCGGACCAGTGAGCACGAGCACCCACACCCACGACGAGACCCCGGGCGCCACCCACCCGACCGAGGACGCCGGACGCGCCACGACGCTGGCCCGGGCCGGTGACTGGGCCCGCCGGGCCCCGCTCCTGCCGGCGCTGGTCTTCGTCATCATCCTGACGCAGCTGCCGTTCGTCGCGACGCTCGTCATCTCGTTCATGAACTGGAACGCCTACTACCCGGACGAGCGCGGCTTCGCCGGGTTCGACAACTTCCGGCGGGTCTTCACCGACACCAACACGCGGTCGGCCGTCATCGTCACGGTCCTGCTCACGGTGGCCGTCGTCGTCCTCAGCCTCCTGCTGGGGCTCGGCATCGCGCTGCTGCTCGACCGCCGGTTCCGTGGCCGCGGCGTCGTCCGCACCCTGATGATCACGCCGTTCCTCGTCGTCCCGGTCGCAGCGGCCCTGCTGTGGAAGCACGCCCTCTACAACCCGGAGTACGGCCTGTTCAACGGTCTCCTCAAGGCGGTGTTCGGGCCGAACGCCCCGCAGCCCGACTGGATCACGAACAACCCGCTGTGGTCGATCATCGCGGCGCTCGTGTGGCAGTGGACGCCGTTCATGATGCTCATCCTGCTCGCCGGCCTGCAGAGCCGCCCCCTCGACGTCGTCGAGGCCGCCCGCATCGACGGCGCGAACGGGTGGCAGATCTTCAAGAGCATGACGCTGCCGCACCTGCGCCAGTACATCGAGCTGTCGGCCCTGCTCGGGGCGATCTACGTCGTGCAGAACTTCGACCACGTCTTCACGATCACGTCCGGCGGCCTCGGCACGGCCAACCTGCCGTACTTCATCTACCAGACCTTCTACACCGCCCAGGACTACGGGCGTGCCTCTGCTGCAGGCGTCGTCGTGGTGATCGGCACGATCATCATCGCCACCCTGGCCCTGCGCACCGTGTTCAGCCTGTTCAAGGAGGAGACCCGATGAGCGCCGTCCCGCAGAGCACCTCACCCGGCACCCGGGCCGGCACGGGGACCGGCAGCGGACGGCGTACGGACGCCGGAGCCCCCGGGACGCCCGGCACCCCGACCGTGCCGATCGCGCACCGCAAGCCGCCGAAGAGCCACGCCCTGCTCGGCCTGCTCGCCTGGGTCGTCGGCATCCTCTTCGCCCTGCCGGTGCTGTGGATGGTGCTGACCTCGTTCCACAAGGAGACGGACGCGGCGACCAACCCGCCGAGCCTCTTCGCGCCGCTCAGCCTCGAGGGCTACCGGACGTTCTTCGACGCCGGTCCGTGGCCCTCGCTGCTCAACTCGCTGACGGCGAGCGTCCTGTCGACGATCCTCGTCCTGCTCCTGGCCTTCCCGGCGGCGTACGCCCTGTCGATCCGGCCGGTGCGCAAGTGGACCGACGTGCTCTTCTTCTTCCTCTCCACGAAGATGCTGCCGATCGTCGCCGGCATCCTGCCGATCTACCTGTTCGCCCAGCGGGCGCACCTGCTCGACAACATCTGGCTGCTCGTCATCCTCTACACGTCGATGAACCTGCCGATCGCGGTGTGGATGCTGCGCTCCTTCCTCGCCGAGGTGCCGGTCGAGATGCTCGAGGCGGCGCAGGTCGACGGCGCGAGCCTGACCCGGACCCTGCGCGACGTCATCGCGCCGGTGGTCATGCCGGGCATCGCGTCGGCCGCGCTGATCTGCTTCATCTTCAGCTGGAACGAGCTGCTGCTGGCGCGGGTGCTCACCGGCACCACGGCCGGCACGGCGCCGGTGTTCCTCACCGGGTTCGTCACGAGCCAGGGCCTGTTCCTCGCCAAGGTCTGCGCGGCCTCGCTCGTCGTGTCCCTGCCGGTGCTCGCCGCCGGGTTCGCGGCGCAGGACAAGCTCGTGCAGGGCCTGTCGATGGGTGCCGTGCGATGAGCGCTGCCGCACCCGACCGCTCCGGGGTGGCCCTGTCCGACGCGACGCTCGGGGACCTGGACCCGCGCGTCGCGCGGCCGGCGTACGATCGGCGCGCCGTGACGACCGGCATCGTCCACTTCGGTGTCGGCGGGTTTCACCGTGCCCACCAGGCCATGTACGTCGATGCGCTCATGAACGCCGGCGAGGCGCTCGACTGGGGCATCTGCGGCGTCGGCGCGCTGCCCCACGACCGGCGCATCATCGACACGCTGAGCGCGCAGGACGGGCTCTACACGCTCGTCGTCAAGCACCCGGACGGCCACCGGGAGGCCCGGGTCGTCGGCAGCATCGTCGAGCTGCTCTTCGGCCCCGACGACCCCCAGGCCGTCGTCGCCAAGCTCGCCGACCCCGCCACCCGCATCGTCAGCCTGACGATCACCGAGGGTGGCTACCTCGTCAACCAGGTGACGGGCGAGTTCGACGCCGACGACCCGACGATCCGCGCCGACCTCGAGGACGGTGCGACGCCGCGCACCGTCTTCGGCTACGTCGTGGCCGGGCTCGAGGCGCGCCGCGCGGCCGGGACGCCGCCGTTCACCGTCATGTCGTGCGACAACCTGCCGGGGAACGGCGACGTCGCACGTCGGATGATGACGGCGTTCGCCCGGCTCAAGGACCCCGACCTCGCCGACTGGATGGACGCCCACGTGCGGTTCCCCAACGGCATGGTCGACCGCATCACGCCGGTGACGACGCCCGACGACATCGACCGCCTCGACCGCGAGTTCGGCATCGCGGACGGCTGGCCCGTCGTCTGCGAGCCGTTCACGCAGTGGGTGCTCGAGGACCACTTCACCGACGGCCGGCCGCCCTACGAGGACGCCGGCGTCCAGCTCGTCGACGACGTCGTGCCCTACGAGCTGATGAAGCTGCGGCTGCTCAACGCGAGCCACCAGGCGCTGTGCTACCTCGGCTACCTCTCGGGCTACCGGTACGCGCACGAGGTCTGCCAGGACCCGCTCTTCGTCGACTTCCTCCTCGGCTACATGGAGCACGAGGGCAGCCCGACGCTCCCCGACGTGCCCGGTGTCGACCTCGACGCGTACCGGCACCAGCTCGTCGAGCGGTTCGCCAACCCGGAGGTGCGTGACACGCTGGCGCGGCTGTGCGCCGAGTCGTCGGACCGCATCCCGAAGTGGCTCGTCCCGGTCATCAACCACAACCTCGAGACGGGGGGCGAGGTGCACCGCTCAGCCCTCGTCGTGGCCTCGTGGGCACGGTACGCCGAGGGGGTCGACGAGCAGGGCGAGCCGATCGAGGTCGTCGACCGGGTCCGGGACCGCGTCATGGCTGCGGCGGCCCGGCAGCACGACGACCCCCTCGCCTTCCTGCGCGACCGGGACCTCTTCGGCGGCCTCGTCGACGACCCGCGGTTCACCGCGGTGTTCACGGACGCGCTCTCGGCCTTGCACCACAACGGCGCTCGGGAGACCCTTCGGTCATGGACCAGCCGAGGCAGCACGTGACCGACGACCGAACCCTTGTCGCCGGGGTCGACAGCTCGACCCAGTCGACGAAGATCGTCGTCTGCGACGCCGAGACCGGCGCGGTGGTGCGCACGGCCCGAGCCCCTCACCCCGACGGCACCGAGGTTCACCCGGACCGGTGGTGGGAGGCCTACGAGCAGGCGAGCGGCGGCGGCATCCTCGACGGTGTCGCCGCCATCGCCGTCGGCGGGCAGCAGCACGGCATGGTCGCGATGGACGACTCCGACGTCGTCGTGCGCGACGCCCTGCTCTGGAACGACACGCGCAGCGCCCGGGCCGCTCGCGACCTCACCGACGAGCTGGGGGGCGCGGCGGCGTGGGTCGACGCGGTCGGTCTCGTCCTCGTGCCCAGCTTCACCGTGACCAAGCTGCGCTGGCTGGCCGAGCACGAGCCCGAGCACGCTGCCCGCGTCGCCCGCGTCGTCCTGCCGCACGACTGGCTCACCGGAAGGATCCTCCAGCAGGGCAACGGGTTTCGAGGCTGGACGACCGACCGCGGCGATGCCTCGGGGACCGGCTACTGGTCGGCGGCCACGGACGACTACCGCGTCGACCTGCTCGAGCTGGCCTTCGGTCGCCGGGTCGCCGTGCCCGACGTGCTGGCGCCCGCCGAGGCCGCGGGCCGTACCGGGTCGGGGATGCTCGTGGCTGCCGGGACCGGCGACAACATGGGGGCCGCGCTCGGGCTGACGCTCGAGCCCGGCGACGTCGTCGTCTCGCTCGGCACGAGCGGCACGGTCTTCACACCGCACGGTTCGGCGATCCGCGACGAGAGCGGCGCCATCGCCGGTTTCGCCGACGCCACGGGTCGCCACCTGCCGCTCATGTGCACCCTCAACGCGGCCCGGGTCCTGACGGCCTCCGCCGCGATGCTCGGTGTGGACCTCGCCGAGCTCGACCGGCTCGCGCTCGCGGCCGAGCCCGGGGCGGGCGGTCTGACGCTGCTGCCCTACCTCGACGGCGAGCGGACCCCCGACCTGCCGGACGCCGCGGGGACGCTCGGCGGCCTGACCCGCGCGAACGCCACCCCCGAGAACCTCGCGCGCGCCACCGTCGAGGGCATGCTCTGCAACCTCGTCGCCGGCGTCGACGCCCTGCGCGGCCACGGCGTCGGCGTCGAGCGGGTCCTGCTCATCGGGGGCGCCTCGGCCTCGCGTGCCGTCCGCGAGATCGCGCCCGGCCTCTTCCGGGCACCCGTGGTGGTGCCCTCCCCCGCCGAGTACGTCGGCGTCGGCGCGGCCCGCCAGGCGGCGTGGGCGCTGTCCGGGGGCGACGTGCCGCCGACGTGGCAGCTGCAGATCGACTCCGAGTACGACGCACCGCTCGATGCGGCCGGCCTCTCCGCGGAGGTCACCGGCCGCTATGCCGACCTGCTCGAGCGCCTCCACGGCGTCCGGCAGGGCTCCCCCCTCCCGACCCCCTGACCCGCAACACACCGAGCAGCTGCCAACCGCGGCGAGGTACTCCTGCCGGCCTTGGCAGGTTCTCGGTGTGTTGCCGGCAGGGGCGGTCCGGGCCGGTCCGTCGGGGCGGGCAGGAGCGGCAGCGGAGGTCAGCGGTACTCGGGGTTGTGCCAGCCGAAGTGCTCCCCGGCGTTCCACTCCGAGCGCTGGTTGCCGTACGCCGGCACGCCCCCGGCGGCGCGGAGCATGGCGGCCAGGTGCATGAGGTTCCACGTCATGAAGGTCGTGTTGCGGTTGGTGAAGTCGTTCTCGGGGCCGCCGCTGCCCGGGTCGAGGTAGCTGGGGCCGGGACCCGCCTCGCCGATCCATCCGGCGTCCGCGTTGGGCGGGATCGTGTAGCCCACGTGCTGGAGGGAGTAGAGGATGTTCTGCGCGCAGTGCTTGATGCCGTCCTCGTTGCCCGTGATGAGGCAGCCGGCGACGCGCCCGTAGAACAGGTACTGGCCGCGGTCGTTGAGCATCCCCGACAGCGAGTAGATGCGTTCGATGAAGCGCTTGGTGACGCTCGCGTTGTCACCGAGCCAGATCGGGCCCGCCACGACGAGGATCTGGCTGTCGAGGATGCCCGGGTACAGCTTGGGCCACGCATCAACCGACCAGCCGTGCTCGCGCATGTCGGGGTAGACGCCGGTGGCGACGTCGTGGTCGACGAACCGGATGACGTCCACGTCGACGCCGTGCTCACGCATGATCGCCGCGCTCGCGTCGACGAGTCCCTGGGTGTGGCTCTGTTCGGGACTCCTCTTGAGGGTGCAGTTGACGTAGGTCGCCTTGAGGCCGCTGAAGTCCCAGTCGCTCATGAGGAGACTGTCCTCCGCCACAGCCTCGGACCGCAACGGAGAAGATGTGACGAGGTGCTCACACCTGCACGGCCGGCCCCGCGCCCCGCGGGTCACATCTGCTCGGGTGCCTCCAGGCCGAGCAGACCCAGACCCGTCGTCATGACGCGGAACACGAGCGCGCACAGGGTCAGCCGCGACTCGCGCACCTCGTCGAGCTCGGCCTTGAGCACCGGGCAGTTCTCGTAGAACGCCGAGAACGCCTGCGCCAGCTCGAAGAGATAGCCGCAGAGCCGGTGCGGCTCGTACACCGCACCGACCTCGGTCACGACGTCGGCGAAGCCGAGCAGGTGCAGGGCGAGGGCACGCTCCTGCGGCTCGCCGAGGACGATCCCCCCGTGCTGGGTCGCCGGGTCGGTGCCGACCTGCCGGAAGATGGAGCGGATCCGGGCCACGACGTACTGCAGGTAGGGGCCCGTGTTGCCGGTGAGGGAGACCATCCGGTCGAGGTCGAAGACGTACTCGCTGTCGTGCGCGACCGACAGGTCGGCGTACTTGACCGCGCCGATGCCGACCTGCCGGGCGATCGTCGCCCGCGCCGCCTCGTCGAGGTCGGGCCGGTTGGCGTCGATGAGCGCCCGCGCCTTGTCGACGGCCTCGTCGAGCAGGGCCATGAGCCGCAGCGACGCGCCCGAGCGCGTCCGCAGGATCTTGCGGTCCTCGCCGAGGACGTTGCCGATCTGCACGTGGACGGGCGTCACGTCCTCGGGCAGCCATCCCGCCTTGCGTGCGGTGTCCCACACCATGTTGAGGTGCAGGGACTGCGGGGCCCCGATGACGTAGAGGACCCGGTGCGCGCCGAGCTTGGACACCCGGTACCGGATGGTCGCGAGGTCCGTGGTGCCGTAGTTGTAGCCGCCGTCGGACTTGCGGATGATGAGCGGCACCGGCTTGCCCTCACGGCCGGTGTAGCCCTCGAGGAAGACGCAGAGGGCGCCGTCGGACACCGTCGCCAGGCCCTTGGACTCGAGCTCGTCGCAGATCGCCTTGAGCTCGTCGTTGTACGTGGACTCGCCCGCGAGGTCGTCGTCGGTGAGGGTGACGCCGAGCGTCGAGTACACCTTGTTGAAGTACACCTTCGACATGCCGACGAGCTCGTGCCAGTGCTCGAGCGTCTCGAGGTCACCGGCCTGCAGCTTGACGACCCGGGCCCGTGACCGCACGTCGAAGTCGCCTGCGCTCCCGCGCGGCTCGGCCTTCTCGGCCGTGTCGAACTTGGTCCGCGCCGCCTGGTAGAACGCGTTCGGGTCGCTGACGAGCAGCTCGGCCTCGGGCGAGCCCTCCCCCACCTCGAGCAGGTGCTCGATGAGCATGCCGAACGGCGTGCCCCAGTCACCGATGTGGTTCTGTCGGATGACGTGGTGGCCCAGGTGCTCGAGCGTCCGGGCCAGGGAGTCGCCGACGATGGTCGTGCGCAGGTGCCCGACGTGCATCTCCTTGGCGACGTTCGGCGCGGAGTAGTCGATCGGGATGTTCTCGGGGGCCTCGAGCGGCACGCCCAGCCGATCGTCGGCGTCGACGTCGGCGAGGAGCGAGGCGAGCCAGGCGCTGCTGAACGTCAGGTTGACGAAGCCGGGTCCGCTGACCTCGACCTTCTCGCACACGCCGTCGACGTCGAGCGCGTCGACGATCTTCGCGGCGACCTCCCGCGGCGGGGCGCCGACCCTCTTGGCGAGGGCGAGCGCCGCGTTGACCTGCACGTCGGCGAACTGCGACGGACGCAGCACCGGGTCCACCTCGCGGAAGTCGTCACCGAGCGCGGTGGCGATCGCGGACTGGACCTTCGGCGTGAGCGCGACGAGCGGGGAGACCATGCGGGCCAGTCTAGGTGTGGCCGCGCGGTGCCCTCTCCCGGGTTTTGCCGGCGGCTGGGCCACCTCACCGCGCCCGCGGCGGGCCCGGAGGCGTGGGACGGGGCCGGGCGCCGTCGGGCTGCCCGGCCCCGTCCTCGGGGTCGCGACGGGCTACTCGCCGCGGCGGGTGAACCCCGAGCGACGTGCGGCGTCCTCGTCGTAGAACCACACGTCGGGCTCGGCGTCCTCGTAGCCCTCGTCACCGGGCGAGAGGAACTGGTTGCCGTCCCGGACACCCTTGACGGCATGGCCGAGCGGCTGGGCACCGTCGCCGATCGGCGCGGCGGACCCCATGCCGTAACCGCCGTCGACGACCTCCTCGTACTCCGACACCCGGCGACCGATCGAGCGCCCCGAGGCGTCTTCGGCAGCCCCCGCGGAGGCCTCGGACGACCCGGAGTCCGCGGAGTCCGCGGAGTCCGCGGAGTCCGCGGAGTCCGCGGAGTCCGCGGCGGCCTCGGCCGCCTCGTCCGCGGAGGCCGGAGCGGCCTCGGCGGCGCTCTCCTCGCCCTCGGGGGCCTTGGTCGGGTCGTCGCGCTCACCGAGGGCGGCGTCGCTGGCGTCCGGCTGAGCCGGGTCCTCGGCATCGAGCGGACGCTGACCGGTCGTCGTCGCCCACGGCTGGCCGCGGTGGTCGCCGGGGTCGTCGCTGGGGGTCCCTCCCTCGGTGAGGTGCTCCTCACGGTCCTCGAGGGCCGGCACGTGGACCTCGTCGGCCTCGTCGGCGTCCGGCGGCTGCCACGAGCCACCCGCGGCCCGGGCCGTCGACCCCGCGGTGCCGGTCGCCGGGGCCGCAGTGGCGTCCTCGGCCGCCTCGGCAGCCTCCGTGGGCGTCCGGCGCGGCTCGGACTCCTCGTCGCCGGTCGCGACCGGCTCACCGGAGGCCGCGGCCGTGGCGCTCGCCGCGCCACCCGAGAGCGCGGCCGCGCCCTCCTCGGCGCCCGCGGTGGGGTCGCCGGATGCGTCGTCGGTGCGCCCGGTGCTGGTGGTCCGGGCCTGGTCGGCGTCGTCGGCGGACGCCGCGGGCTGCTGGGTCGTGTCGCTCATGTCGTCGGCTCCGTTGCGGTCGGCGGTGGCACCGGGCTGCCCGGCGCCGTCGGACGCGACGCCTTCGGCCCCGCTGCTCGAGCCCGAGGCGTCCTCGTCGGTCGCCCTCGCGGCTGCCGACTCCGACCGGCTCTGCGGCTCGGCGTCGTCGCGCCAGGACGGCACCTGCTCAGTACCCATTCCCTCGCCCTCGGACGCGGCGGCACGTTCCACGTCCTCGGTCGTCGCGTCCGGCGGCGTGGTCCAGCCCCTCCCCCCATCCGGGTCGACCATCGCGTCGTCGTCCGAACCCGTCTGTGCCCCAATACGGTCGGCGGCCGGGGCGAAGGGGTTCTCGGCGTCGGCCAGGTCGTCGTCCTCGTCCTCCTCCTCGGTGAAGGCCGCGGAGCCCACGGCCGCTCCCGAGGATGTTCGGAGGGAGCCGCCCTCGTCGTCGCCCTCGTCCTCGGTGGCGACGTCGGGGTCGATGCGGTCCGCCTCGCGGGCGAGCGCGTCGTGCTGCGCCTGCGCCCGCTCCGCGGCCGCGGCCGCCCCGGCGGCCTGCTCCTCGAGCCGTCGCGCCTCACGGGCCCGGGCGTCGGCCTCGGCCTGCGCCTCGGCGGCCATCGCACCCGTCACCGACGCGCGGTCCTGCGCCTGCTGCACCTCGGTCAGCCGGGCATCGAGGCTGGCCCGCAGCCGGTCGGCCTCCGCGCGCCGCGCCTCGAGGTCCTTGCGCCGGCTGGCCGAGACGAAGAACCAGACGATCAGCGCGATGACGACGACGGCGACGACCACCCACAGGATCGTTGTGCTGGTGTCGGACATTCCATCCCTCTCGGGTCACGGGTCCAGGACGACCGCTCCACCGGGCAACCTACTGCGCCCCAAGCCGGTTCGCGTGGCTGCCACGACGACCTCTGCCGAGCGTGCCCGTTCCGACGCCTACGGGCGGCCCTGGCCGAGGCCGAGCCGCCTGGCCGTCGCCTCGCGCATCTCCACCTTGCGCACCTTCCCCGTCACCGTCATCGGGAACTCGTCCACGATCTCGACATACCGCGGGATCTTGTAGTGCGCGAGCCGGCCGGTGCAGAACTCGCGCAGGGACTCCGCCGTGATGGGCGTCGCGCCGTCCTTCATCCGGATCCAGGCGCAGAGCTCCTCCCCGTACCTCTCGTCCGGGACGCCGATGACCTGGGCGTCGAGGATGTCCGGGTGGGTGTAGAGGAACTCCTCGACCTCCCTCGGGTAGACGTTCTCGCCGCCGCGGATGACCATGTCCTTGATCCGGCCGGTGATCTCGACGTACCCGTCGTCGTGCATGACGCCGATGTCGCCGGTGTGCATCCAGCCGTCCACGACCGCCTCGGCCGTCTTGTCCGGCTCGCCCCAGTAGCCGAGCATGACGGAGTAGCCCTTCGTCATGAACTCGCCCGCCTGCCCTCGCGGCAGCGTCTCACCGGTGGCGGGGTCGGCGATCTTGATCTCGAGGTGCGGAGCGACGCGTCCGACCGTGCCGACCTTCTGCTCGACGGTGTCGTCGGTGCGGTTCTGCGTCGACACCGGGGAGGTCTCGGTCATGCCGTAGCAGATCGTCATCTCCTCGATGCCGGCGGCGATGAGCTTCTTCATCAGCTCGACCGGGCACGGGGAGCCGGCCATGATCCCCGTGCGGACCGTGGACAGGTCGTAGGAGGAGAAGTCCGGCAGGTTCCACTCCGCGATGAACATCGTCGGCACGCCGTAGAGGCTCGTGCACCGTTCCTGCTGGACCGCGGCCAGCGTCGCGGCGGGGTCGAAGCCGGGCGCCGGTATCACGGTGCACGAGCCGTGCGACGTGCACGCCAGGTTGCCCATGACCATCCCGAAGCAGTGGTAGAAGGGCACGGGGATGCAGACCCGATCCGCCTCGGTGTAGCCGCAGAGCTCGCCGACGAAGTAGCCGTTGTTGAGGATGTTGCGGTGGCTCAGGGTCGCACCCTTGGGGAACCCGGTCGTACCTGACGTGTACTGGATGTTGATGGCGTCGGTGTTCGACAGCCCGGCCTGCACGCGGGCCAGCTCGTCGGCGGGCACCTCGTCGGCACGTGAGAGGAGGTCGTCCCAGTCCGGCGTGCCGATGTAGACGACCCGCTCGAGTCCCGACAGCTCGTCGCGGACCTCCTCGACCATCCCGCGGTAGTCGCTCGTCCTGAACCTCTCGGCGGCAATGAGGGTCGAGACGCCGGACTGGCCCAGCACGTACTGCAGCTCGTGCGCCCGGTAGGACGGGTTGATGTTGACGAGGATCGCGCCCGTCTTCGCCGCGGCGTACTGGACGAGCGTCCACTCGGAGCAGTTCGGGGCCCAGATGCCGACGCGGTCGCCGGTGCGGACCCCGACGGCGAGGAGGGCCCGCGCGAGACGGTCGACGTCGCGCTGCAGCTCGGCGTAGGTCCACCGCCGTCCCTGCGCGACGTCGACGAGCGCCTCGCGATCGGGGAACCGCGCGACGGTGGCGTCGAGGTTGTCGCCGATCGTCTGCTCGATGAGCGGCGGCTCGGTCTCACCGCGGGTGTGCGACAGCGTCGGGTCGAGCTCGGTGGAGGAGTCTGGCTGCACAGCGGTCATCGGTGGCCTCCGGACGTCGGGACGGTTCACCCTCACCCAACCTCCGCGTCGGGGCCGACGCAAGGGACGGCGTCGTCGCCGACGCGACCCCGGACCGGTGTCAGGCCGGCTGCGTCTGCATCTTCAGCTGGGCTGCCCCGTCCCCGTCCAGGTCGGCGAGCGCGACCGGACGACCGGTCAGGAGCAGCAGGAGGGCCATGATCGGGCCGGTGACCTCCGGGCCGGCCCCGACCGACCAGTCCGCGTCCGTCGCCACGAGTCGGTAGCCGTCGATGGGCAGCCGCCGGTTCACCCTCCCCAGCCACGTGTCCCGGGTCGCCCAGATCCGGTCGGCGGCGATGACCGCGGCGACCGGGCGCGTCTCGAGCCCGATGCCGAGCGGGACCGCGATGTCCTGCGCGTGCACGAGGCTGTCGGTGAGGGTCTCGCGAGGGGTCACGAAGGAGTTGTGGCGGCGTGACCCGATGCCCGCCCGGATCCGCGCGATGATCTCGTCGGTCGGCAGCGCCGCCTGGAGCACGGCCGAGTCGTGGATCATGCGGTTCAGGCCGAGGCCGCGCAGCAGGCGCGGGTGCTCGACGAGCACACGCAGGACGTCCCCGACGTGCTGACGCTGCAGGGTGAGGTGGGCCGCCACGTGCCGCACCGTCCACCCGTCGCAGAGCGAGGGGTGGTCCCACTGGCGAGGGGTGAGGCTCTCGAGCATCGCCACCGTGCGGCGGCGCTGTTCGTCGATCTCCGACCAGATGAGGTCCAGGTCCGGCGTCTCGTTCACAGGTCTCATGTCGATCCCCTTCTGTCACGGATTCTCTCGCGGTCGCGCGTGGTCGCGGAACCGGCTGGCTCAGGTGAAGACGGGCGGGCGCTCACGCGTCCGCTTCAGCTCGTAGAACTCGCCGTGGCCGGCGAGCAGGCGTGCCCCCTCGAAGACGCGGACGGCGTCCCGTCCGCGCGGGATCGCGCCGAGGACGGGGCCGTAGGCGGCGGCGCCGTCGAGCGCGAGCACCGGCGTGCCGGCCTCGTCGCCGACGCGTCGGACGGCGTCGTCGTGGCTGCGGCGCAGGTCGGCGTCGTACGCCTCGGACGAGAACGCCGCGCCGAGACGCCCGGGCAGCCCGAGGGACTCGAGGGCCGCACCTGCCGCAGCGCGGCACTCCTCCGGGTCCGGGTAGCGCCAGTGGTCGAAGACCCGGGCCCCGTACGCGGTGTAGAACGCTCCGAGCGCCTCGCCGCCGTGGCGCACCTCGACGGCCGTGGCGACGCGCGCCACCCCGGTCGACCGGCGCAGGTGGTCGACGTACGAGGGGTCGTCCGTGCGGTCGGCGTTGAGCAGGTAGAGGCTCATGACGTGCCAGCGCAGCCGGACGGGACGGTACCGCTCGACCTCGAGCAGCCACCGGGAACCGATCCACGAGTACGGGCAGACGGGGTCGAACCAGAAGTCGACGGTCACGGCCGGGCGGGACACGGCAGGGCTCGCTAGACTGGCTCAACTAGTACGAACATAGAACCAATGTAGTTCGTACATAGGACTATCACAAGAGGTGTCATGACCCGCGAGCTGCCCTCGTCCCTGCTCATGCTCATCGCCGCGCGCCACGCCGAGGCGCGGATCCACGAGGCCGTGTGCGCGGCGGGCTTCGACGACGTCACGCTCGCCCAGGGCCGCATCACGGCGGGCATCGACCCCGACGGCACCCGCATCTCGGTGCTCGCCGAGCGCGCGGGCGTGGCCAAGCAGACGGCCACCGCGCTCGTCGACCGGCTCGAGCGCGCCGGCTACGTCGAACGTGTCCCCGACCCCGACGACGGACGCGCCCGGCTCGTTCGGCTGACCGCCAAGGGACGGCGGGCGATCCCCGTGGCCCGCGCGGAGGAGGAGCGGCTCGAACGCGAGTGGGAGCAGCACCTCGGACCACGCCGGATGCGTCAGCTGCGCGAGGCCCTGACGATGCTGCGCGAGGTGACCGACCCCTGGTACGAGCCCGGCCAGCCGGCGGAGTGAGCGCCACGACCCACGGCGGCGCCGTCCTGCACGTCCACGTTGCATGGGAGGGGCCGGGCCGGGCCGACGCGCCCCTGCAGGGGCTGACACACGACGAGGGCCCCGATCGCATCCGGACGGGGCCTTCGCCCTCTGTGCCAACACAGAGCGCACCCGTAGCGATTCGAACCCCAGACCCTCTGCTCCGGAGTGCCCTTCGGCCCGTCCAGCGTCGGTACCGCCCCATGCGAGCACGGCGCCCATGCGCAGCCAGTCCGATTCGCGTCATGCGAACAATGCGATCCGAGTACCGGTCAGCAAGGCCGTTGGCAGCGCCCAGCCACGCAGGTGGGTCATGTCCACTCGGGCGGCTACGACGCTTTTCGCGAGTGAGGGCCGCATACTTGAGCCATCCCCGCAGGACTCGTGCTCAACCGAACACAGATCGGCCGGCCATGGCAGACGCTTCCCCAGCCACCCGGGTCAGCGATCAACTCGGGGTCATCGCTGATGCGTTTACCGAGCTCGGCGGGCGGGTCGAGGAAGCGACCGTCGGGTCGGCGTTCCAGGCGATCGTCGATGTCGCCCTTCACCGCGTCCCCGGAACGACGGCCTCCAGCATCACCCGGATGAACCGCGTGACGTTCCAGACGGTGGCCGCGAGCAGCGACCTGGCGCGGCAGGCCGACAACATCCAGTACGAGCTGGGCACCGGGCCCTGCATCGACGCGATCCTCGAGCAGACCACCTACCGTCCCCGCGACCTGACGACCGACCAGCGTTGGCCGGAGTACGGCCGCCGAGTCGCGGCCCTGGGCCTGCGCAGCATGGTGTCGTACCGGATGGACATGGGTGCCGGACTCATCGGAGGGCTCAACCTCTATTCCGACCGGATCGACGCGTTCGACGACACCGCAGCCGCCGTCGGGCTGCTCCTGGCCACTCACGGCGCGATCGCCGCCTCCGCGGTCGCCCACCGAACCCACGCTGAACAGCTCGAGCACGCCCTCGCCTCGAACCGGAGGATCGGCATGGCGATCGGGATTCTCATGGCGACACACAAGGTCACGGACAAGCAGGCGTTCGACCTGCTCCGGATCGCGAGCCAGAACACGAACCGCAAGCTCCGCGATGTCGCCGCGGACGTGATCGAGTCCGGAACCCTCGACGTCGTGTCCCCGCTTCGCGATACGTAGGGCCGTTCACCGCCGCCCGGCCGGCGTGCGCGGTCGAGACCCTCAAGGCTCATCGCGCCGAGCAGGATCGCGAGCGACGGGCCGCCGGTCCCGACGGGCACGCGGGCGACTAACGTCTTCACCGCGGAGCCGGCCTGCCCCTCTGACTGGACACGCCATCCCGACTGCTGCCGAAGCTCATCGAGCGCCACGACGCCCAGGTCGACAAGGCGGACGCGCTCCCGCGGCGCCGGCTGGACGAGAAAGGCCCTGACCTGCGTCTCCGCTGGTCAGGGCCTTGTCCTCTGTCTCAACACAGAGCGCACCCGTAGGGATTCGAACCCCAAACCTTCTGATCCGTAGTCAGATGCTCTATCCGTTGAGCTACGGGTGCAACTGTCTCCAGCCCTTCCGGGCGGGACGAAGAGTTACCTTAGCGCCTCGGGTCCGGAACCACGAAATCGTCCCTCGCCAGACCCACGCCGAGCCGCGCTTCCGGCCGGTCCGGTGGCCGCCCTGAGGCTCGACGGGTCGCCGGGCGCTGCATGGAGCGCACCGTTGTCCTTCGCGCCATCGCCGTGCAAATCCTGCAAGAAACCGACACGTCCGCGTCGGGCTCCTTGCAGCCGGCATCGGGTGTGAGCCGTGTCACCGGGACGGGGCGCACGAGCGGTCACCGGCCTTGGTGGCCGGGCGTACCGTGAGTTCATCACGTCATCTGCTCACTATGTGGACACCTGGCGAGGCGCCACCCGCGCCCGACCGGGGCCCGCACGGTGAGCAGCAGGAACCGGCACGACGTGGTGCCGGAGTGCACCGCGCGAAGGGATGGCCCGCAAGTGACCACGACCCAAGAGAAACCGACTACGCACACGACGCACGCCGGCCTGGCCGCGTGGGTCGACGAGGTCGCCGCGCTGACGCAGCCGCGCGACATCCGCTGGATCACCGGCACCCCCGAGGAGTGGGCCGAGCTGACCGACCAGCTCGTCGAGGCCGGCACCTTCGTGCGCCTCGCGGAGGACAAGAAGCCGAACTCGTTCTACTGCAAGAGCGACCCCTCCGACGTCGCCCGCGTCGAGGACCGCACCTACATCTGCTCGGTCGAGGAGAAGGACGCCGGTCCGACCAACAACTGGATGGCGCCGGACGAGATGAAGGCTCGGATGACCGAGCTGTACCGCGGGTCGATGCAGGGCCGCACCATGTACGTCATCCCGTTCGTCATGGGTCACCTCGACGCGAAGGTGCCGATGTTCGGGGTCGAGATCACCGACTCCGCCTACGTCGTCGTCTCGATGCTCGTCATGGCCCGCTGCGGCGACGAGGTGCTGCGCAAGATCGAGCAGACCGACGCCTCCTACGTCCCGGCCCTGCACTCGGTGGGTGCCCCGCTCGCCAACGGCGAGGCGGACGTGCCGTGGCCCTGCTCCGAGACGAAGTACATCGTCCACTTCCCGGAGGAGCGCGCCATCTGGAGCTACGGCTCCGGCTACGGCGGCAACGCCCTCCTCGGCAAGAAGTGCTACAGCCTGCGCATCGCGAGCGCCATCGCCCGCGACGAGGGCTGGATGGCCGAGCACATGCTCATCCTCAAGCTCACCTCGCCGAAGGGGTCCGTCCACTACGTCGCCGCCGCGTTCCCGTCCGCGTGCGGCAAGACGAACCTCGCGATGATCACCCCGACGATCCCCGACTGGAAGGCCGAGATGGTCGGCGACGACATCGCCTGGATGCGGTTCGGCGAGGACGGCCGGCTCTACGCCGTCAACCCGGAGTTCGGCCTGTTCGGAGTCGCCCCCGGCACCGGCGCCTCGACGAACCCCAACGCCATGGCCACCATCGAGAAGGGCAACTCGGTCTTCACCAACGTCGCCCTGACCGACGACGGTGACGTCTGGTGGGAGGGCATGACCGACGAGCCGCCTGCCCACCTGACCGACTGGCACGGCAACGACTGGACGCCGGCCGACGGCGAGGCCGGCACCAAGGCCGCCCACCCGAACAGCCGCTTCTGCACGCCGGCCAAGCAGTGCCCGATGATCGCGCCGGAGTACGACAACCCGAACGGCGTTCCGATCGACGCGATCCTCTTCGGCGGCCGACGCAAGACGACCGTGCCGCTCGTCTACGAGTCGCGCGACTGGACCCACGGCACGTTCATCGGCGCGACCCTGTCCTCCGAGACGACGGCCGCCGCCACCGGTGCCGTCGGCGTCGTGCGCCGCGACCCGATGGCGATGCTGCCCTTCATCGGCTACCACGCCGGCGACTACATGAACCACTGGCTCGAGATCGGCAAGAGCGCCGACGCGTCCAAGCTGCCGCGCATCTTCGGCGTCAACTGGTTCCGCCGCGACGAGGAGGACGGCTCGTTCCTCTGGCCCGGCTTCGGGGAGAACAGCCGCGTCCTCAAGTGGGTCGTCGAGCGCCTCGACGGCGACGCCGAGGCGGTCGAGACCCCGATCGGGCTCGTCCCGACGCCCGAGTCCCTCGACGTCGACGGTCTCGACCTGACGCCGGAGCAGGTCGCCAAGGCCCTCGCCGTCAACGCGTCGGACTGGGAGGCCGAGCTCCCGCTCATCGAGGAGTGGTTCGACAAGTTCGGCGAGCAGCTGCCGACCGAGCTGCGTACCGAGCTCGACGCCCTCCGGGCGCGCGTCAGCGCCGACTGACGCGCCGGTCCGCAGCCGCGTGTCGGCGACGGCGGGCGACGTGATGCAGGGCCCGGCACCCCGATGGGTGCCGGGCCCTCCGTCGTCCCGGCCACCCGAGGGCACGGCACGGGCGGACCGGGTACACCTCTGGCATGAGCGACCCACAGCCCTACTCGCGGGACGAGACCGAGGCGCAGCGACTCGACCGCAACTTCAACGAGCAGCTCCAGGAGCTGCGCATCGTCCAGGCGGGCGTGCAGATCCTCTTCGCCTTCCTGCTGACGATCCCGTTCCAGCAGCGCTTCTCCCAGCTGACCGACCTGCAGCGCACCGTCTACGTCGCCACGCTCCTGTCGATCGCCGTCAGCACCCTGGTGTTCATGGCTCCCGTCGCCATGCACCGCATGCTGTTCCGTGAGGGTCTCAAGGACTACGTGGTCCGTCACACCGACCGGCTCATCGGCACCGGCCTGGTCTTCCTCGTCCTCGGCATCATCGGCGGTGTGGTCCTCGTCCTCGACGTGCTGCTGTCGCACCCGAGCGCGTTCTGGCTCGGCGGGGCGCTCGCCCTCCTGGCGATGGCCCTGTGGGTGCTGCTGCCCGCGTCGCAGCGCCGGCGACGCCGACGCCAGGACGTCGGCTGACGCGCATCACTCGCGACAGAGGGCGCAGGGCGGTCGCGCGAGCTCACGGCGGCGGGATCCGTCGTCCAGGAGTCCCCTCGTTCCTCGGGGACTCCTGGACTCCTCCCAAATCCCAACGTGTTCGACCAGCACGACACAGAAGGACCCCGACGAAAAGCGTGTCGGGGTCCTTCTGTGTCGTGCTGGCGGAGGCGGCGGGATTTGAACCCGCGAGAGGTTTTATCCTCAACCCGCTTAGCAGGCGGGCGCACTAGGCCACTATGCGACGCCTCCGTGCCCGGACCACCGGCGGCGCGACGCGAGGCGCGACACGGCGACGGATGCACGGGCGGAGTCAGGGTACCGGCCCCGGTCCGGGTCCCCCAAACCGGGGGTCCGACCCCCCGCTCGACTCGCGGATGCCGATGAGGTACCTGACAGCAAGTCAGGGCACAATGTCCTGTCGGCCGAGCCAACGAGCCGAGCAGAGAGGACCCCATGACCTACCCGACTGTGCGCGGTCCGGGGACGCCCCAGACCCGCGAGACGCTGCGTCGTGAGCTCAAGTCGGGCTTCCGACGCGCCCTCGGGCTCACCGTCCTGGGGACCGTCGTCCCGGGTGCGGGACTGACCCAGACCCGCAGCCGCAAGGTCGGCTGGGGCCTGCTCCTCATCGCCATCGCGAGCGCCGGCCTCCTCGCGTACTACGTCCTGAGGACGGGTGTGACGAACGCCGCCCTGGCCCTCGTCGCCCGCCCGACCGTGCTCACCGCGGTCGCCGTCCTCTTCGTCGTCGGTGGCATCCTCTGGTGCGGCTCGATCATCCTCACCGCCATCCAGTCCCGCCCGACGCGCCTGGACCGCACCCGTACCCGGCTCCTCGCCGCCTTCACGACCCTCATGGTCTTCCTCGTCGCGGCCTCCTCGTTCAAGGTCGCCGAGTACGCGAGCATCACGCAGTCGACCGTGGCCCAGGTGTTCGGCAGCACCCGGGTCACGCCCGGCGAGGGCGCCCAGGTCGCGGAGGGCGAGGACCCGTGGGCCAAGCAGGCCCGCGTCAACATCCTCCTCATCGGCTCCGACGCCGGCGCCGACCGGGTCGGCATCCGCACCGACTCGATGATCCTGGCGAGCATCGACACCAAGACCGGCCGCACGGCCCTCATCTCGATGCCGCGCAACCTGCTCAACGCACCGCTCGCGCCCACCTCGCCTCTGCGCGCCCTCTACCGGTCCGGCAGCTTCGGCTCACCCGACAGCACCTGCGACCAGGGCCCCGGCCAGTGCATGCTGACCAACCTCTACGTCGACGCCGAGAACTACGCCAAGAGCCACCCCCACGCCTACCCGGCGGGCGCCTCCCCCGGCCGCACCGAGATCCGCGGCACCGTCCAGGAGATCACCGGCCTCAAGGTCGACCAGATGGTCGTCATCGACCTCAAGGGCTTCTCCCAGCTCATCGACGCGATGGGCGGACTCGACATCAACGTCAAGCTGTCCGGCTACGGCACCAAGCTGACCATCGGTGGCGAGCACGACGCCAGCGGCCGCCTCTTCGGCGTCAAGGGCTACTTCGAACCGGGCTTCCAACACCTCGACGGTTGGCACTCCCTCTGGTACGCCCGCACCCGCGCCGCCGACGACGACACGCACCGCCAGATGCGCCAGCGTTGCGTCGTCCAGGCGATCGTCAAGCAGGTCAACCCTGCCCAGATGGTCGGCAAGTACCCCGAGATCGCCAAGATCCTCAAGGACAACATCTACACCGACATCCCGGCGCAGAACCTCCCCGCCTTCGTCGACCTCGTCGAGCGCGTCCAGAAGGCGAAGATCAACAGTGTCGCCCTCACCTCCTCGCAGGGCGTCTACTCGAGCAACCCCGACTACCAGCTCGTGCGGGCGCTCGTCCAGAAGGGCATCGCGCCGCCGAAGCCGAAACCGTCCTCGACGGGCTCGGGCACCTCGTCGACGAGCTCCCCGACCAGGACGAAGACCCCGTCCCCGACGGCGACCCCGTACGAGCAGTGCTGACGCGGTGGGCGGCCGGGCGAGCGGCCGTCCACGTCAGCGGTCACCGGCGCGCGCCCAGGGCCGTTCAGGCGACCGTGCCCACGCGCCGGGCTGGGAGCCGCAGACGGCGGGCCCGACCCCTGGTCCGCCGCGGATCCGCCACGGATCCGGCTAGGCGGCCCGAGACAGAACAGAGCCCCCGGCCGGACGGCCGGGGGCTCTGCACAAACGACGTAGGTGTCGCTCGTTGCGGTGTTCTCCGGTGTGTCAGAGCGGACGAACTGCGTCGGCCTGCGGACCCTTGGGGCCCTGCGTGACCTCGAACTCGACGCGCTGAGCCTCGTCCAGCGAACGGTAGCCATTCGTCTGGATGGCCGAGTAGTGGACGAAGACGTCGGGGCCGCCGCCGTCCTGGGCGATGAAACCAAAGCCCTTCTCGGCGTTGAACCACTTGACGGTGCCCTGTGCCATACGGGTAACTCTTCCTTCTTCTGCGTGCGGGACGGCACACCTCGTGCCTCCCGAGCTGCCGCTTCGAACCCACCTGACGAGCGAACTCGTCGCGCCGAAGAGAAGACCCGCCTCCGGTTGGAAACGGGCACCTGCTCGACAACGAGGAACTGCAACTGCAACCGGCAAGAAACCTAGCAGACTACCGTGCGCGGGGCTCGCCGGACCGCAGCGGTTTTTCGCGGGTTCATGCACCGGTGGCCGGGACGCCACGCGGCACGCCCCGCACCGCCACCGCCTGTGCCCGGTCGCCCCGGATCGTCGCGACCATGTCGACGACGCGCCGGGTGGCCCGGACGTCGTGCGCCCGGAACACCGTCGCGCCGAGCCAGGCGGCGACGGCGGTGGCGGCAAGGGATCCCTCGAGGCGCTCCTCAGGGGGCAGGTCGAGCGCCTCGCCGACGAAGTCCTTGCGCGACATCGCCTGCAGCACAGGGAAACCCATCGCTGCGATGTCGCCGGTGTGGCGCAGGACCTCGAGCGAGTGCGCGGTCGTCTTGCCGAAGTCGAGGGTCGGGTCGACGAGGACCCGTTCGCGGGGGACGCCCGCGTCGACGGCGGTCCGTGCGCCCCGCGCCAGGGTGGCGACGACGTCGCGGACGACGTCGAGCGGCTCGGACCCGTAGCTGACGTCGACGGGGTCGGTCCGGGGTGGCAGTCCTCCGGTATGTGAGACGACGTATCCGGCCCCGGCCTGGGCAGCGACGTGGACGAGGTCACGGTCGTGACCGGCCCAGGTGTCGTTGAGCAGGTCGACGGCACCGGCCGCCTCGCGCGCGACCTCCGAGCGCCACGTGTCGAGGCTGAGGACGGCCTCGGGGTGGACCTGCCGGGCCCACTCCAGGAAGGGGACGACGCGACGGATCTCCTCGTCCGCGTCCACGACCTCACCCTCCTGCCCGGCCCGGACGCCGCCGACGTCGACGATGTCGGCCCCGAGCTCGAGCGCCGTCTCGAGGGCGGCCTTGGCCGAGTCGAGGTCGGCATGCCGGTTGCCGCTGAAGAACGAGTCCCGGGTGCGGTTGACGATGGCCATGACGGCCGGGGTCGAGGCGTCGAACCGCTTGTCACGCAGGACGAGCGGGGCGGGCGGGGGCAGGTCCAACGGCTGTCTCTTATACACATCTCCGAGCCCACGAGACGGAGCTACATCTAGGGGGCCGTCTTCTGTTTGGAGAGGGGGGGGGGGGGGGGGGGGGGG
>NZ_JBPGXG010000049.1:0-27833 GCF_056755255.1 Monashia sp. HAY1-5C
CGGTCTTGTGCAGGAACAGGTTGAACTGCTGGAACACCATGCCCATCGCTGCTCGCTGACGAGCAAGGTCCTTGGCCGTGCGCTCGACGACTTTGCCGCGCTCGTCGCGGTAGCCGATGAGCTCGTCCTCGAGGTAGATCCGACCGGCGTCCAGGTTCTCCAAGTGGTTGATGCAGCGCAGCAGCGTGCTTTTGCCCGAGCCTGACGGCCCGATGATGCAGAGCACTTCGCCGAGCGTTACGTCCAGCGACACACCGCGAAGGATCTGGACGTTCCCGAACCACTTGTGGACGTCCTCGACGCGGAGCAGAGGCCTCTCGTTCATCGCAGGGATCCCGTCTTCTTGGCTACTTCGCTTGGTGCCTGAGTCGCGTACCAGCGTCGGACCTTCTGGAGTGGGGTGAGCGGCATGGCCCTCAAGGCACCCTTGGCGTAGTGGCGTTCGAGGTAGTACTGCCCGACGGACAGCACGGTGGTGAGGATGAGGTACCAGATGCTGGCGACCAGCAGCAGCGGGATCGTCTGGAAGGTCTGGGCGTAGATGATCTGTACGGAGTAGAGCAGTTCGGGCGTCGAGATCACGCTGACCAATGAGGTCCCCTTGAGCATCCCGATGGCTTGGTTGCCGGTGGGAGGGATGATGATCCGCACCGCCTGCGGTAGCACGATGCGTCGCATCGCCTGACCCTTGGTCATGCCCAGCACGAGCGATGCCTCCATCTGGCCGCCCTCGACCGAGGCGATGCCCGCCCGGACGATTTCAGACATGTACGCGCCCTCGTTCAGGCCGAGCGCAAGAAGGGCCGCCGCCAGTGGAGTGATGATGTGGTTGACGTCCCACGACGCAAAGCTCGGGCCGAACGGTATTCCCACGGAGATGCGGGGGATGAAGGACGACAGGTTGTACCAGAAGATGATCTGTACCAGCAGGGGTGTGCCGCGGAACAGCCAGATGAACGCCGACGCCCCCGTGGTGAGGACCAGGCTGCGCGACATGCGCATGAGCGCAAGCACGATCCCGAGAACCACTCCGATGACCATGGCGGCGATGGTCAGCTCGATCGTCTTGATGAGACCGTCGATCACCTCCCGGCCCGTGAAGTAGTGCGCCACGACGTCCCACTGGAGGGTCGGTGAGGTCACCAGCAGGTTGAGGAACATTGCGCCTAGGACCAGCGCAATGGCCGTCACCCCCACCCGTCCTGCCGTGCGAGCCGGGTGAGCGTTGGAGACCCAGGAGGCCACACCGCCGGACGTGCGACCCCCGTGCGGAGGCGATGACCCGGTTGGCGCCTTGACGTTGGACATTGCCATGGTCTCCCCTCGACTAGCTGGTGGACGGGTTGATCACTGCTTCGGTGACCGCGTTCTCGGACAGGTCCCACTTCTTGAGGATCTCTCCGTAGGTGCCGTCCGCGATCAGCTTGTCGACCGCTGCCTTGACCGCCTTGGACAGGCCCGAGTTCTTGTTCAGTCCGATGCCCTCGATGATCGGCTGGTAGTCGAGCGGTTCGCGTTCGAACCGGTCGCCGGTCTGGGAGATGAGGTACTGCAGTGCATCGGCGTTGCTGGCGAAGACCTGCACGCGGCCGTTGCTGACTGCGAGCTGGGCGGCCGCGTTGTTGGGGAAGGACTGCACGACGGGAACCGGTTTGCCGGCTTCCTGGCACTTCGGGTTGATCGACTCGACGCTCTTGATGAAGGCGCTGCCCTCGACGGCTGCGACGGTGAGCCCGCACACGTCCGTCGGGGTGTTGATGTTGACATCGCTCCCGCTCTTGCTCGCAAAGCCCGTGCCGACCTTGAAGACCCCGACGATGTCGATCTGCTGGAGACGTTCCGGAGTGACGATGAGCGGACCGAAGCTGCCATCGAAGCGGCCGTTCTGGATGCCGGGAATGAAGGTGGAGAAGTCACCGGAGACGGTGGTGTTCATCTTCACGCCCAGGACGTCGGCGATTGCGGAGCTCAAGTCCATCGCCCACCCGACCTCCTTGCCATCCTTCTGGAAGGTTGCCGGCGGCGAGTTGTTGAAGACGATGTTCTTGATCTCGTCCGCGCTCTTGATCGCGGGCGGGAGCTGGTCGGCGATGCTCTGGTCGAACTTCGCGCTATGGCTGCCGGCGCCGCTGGATGAGCCCCCATTGGCGGATGCGTCGCCGGAGGCGCCGCATGCCGCCGCGGTGAGCGCGATGGTGCTCACGGCGGCCAGCGTGCCGATGGTCCGTCGGCAGTTGGGACGCGGTCGGTTGGTGCGCGGCGTAGGCCGCCCGGACAGCGGGTGCGTGGACATGGGGTGTGCCTTTCGGGTGTGTGGGCTGGGACTCGGTGCGGGTTCTTGGATCTCGCGTGGTGAGGCTGGTGGGCTCGTCGGCTCGAGGGCTGCCTCTTCGTTGGGACGGCGCGCTGAGCCGTTCTTCTAGGGCCGCGGTGGGTGTGCTGCCCGTGTTCCGCGGTGCGGCCAGTCACCGCCCTGGGCCGTCGAGAGGACTTCGTCGGACTCGGTGGGTTGGGCGCCGACGTCATCCCGCACGGGGGTCGGGCCGGTGACGATGTGGTTGCGGAGGGTGCCAAGGCCCTCCACCTCCACCTCCACCACGTCGCCGGGGTAGACAGTTCGGGAGTTCGCTGGAGTACCGGAAAGCAGTACGTCGCCTGGGTAGAGCGTGATGGTGCGGGCGATGTCCGCGACGAGGTAGTGCATGTCCCACTCCATCTCGTCGGTGTTGGCGTCCTGTCTGACCTGGCCGTTGACCGTCACCCGGATCCGCTTGTTCCGGAAGTCCCAGTCCTCGACCAGTCCGGGTCCGAGGGGGCAGAGCGTGTCCGACCCCTTGACGCGAAGCATCGAGCCGGCATCGGTGTCCCGGAAGTCGTGCAGGCCGTAGTCATTGGCCACCGTGTAGCCCCGGATGTACTGGCCTGCGTCTTCCGCGGAGATGTTGCGACACGTTCGTCCGATGACGATCGCGATCTCGCCCTCGTAGTTCAGCCATTTGCACCGCTCGGGACGCACGACCGCCCCGTCGTGGCTGTTCAGCGATGATGTGGGCTTGTGGAAGTAGGTAGGTGTCTCGGGCAGGCTGATCCCGAACTCCTCGACGCGGCTTCGATAGTTCAGATGAACCGCGATGATCTTGGTGGGGACGACGGGTGGGAGGTGCCGTGCGTCCTGGATGGCGACCACACGGCCGTCGCCGACGATGAGGTCGTCACCTGCGCGCACTGCCTCGACCTGGGCGCCGTCCAGCAGGATCCGGCGGTACTCGGTCATGATCCCGCCACCCCGGAGTCGTGCAACGCCGGCAGCTCTGCCGTGACCGGCTCGATGTGGGTGCGCCGCGGCCGGGGAAAGCCCTCCGCTGGTCGGTCGAACCACAGGTGCACCTGACCGGTGCCGATCGAGTTCTCGTACTCCCCGAACTGCCGGGACGGCGCCGTGCAGGCGCCCTCGCCGAGGGCACCGATCATCATGAGGTAGTGCCCGAAGCGTGCCTCCGGTCTGAACCGGTAGAACTCCGGCATCGACTCGAGGACCTTGGCGTGATCTCCACTGGCGAACCAGTCCAGCCGCTGCATGTCGGCCTCGTAGGCAGCGCGCGTGAAGATGTGCTCGACGCCTGCCGCTTCGTGTTCGCGTAGCTGGCGCAGCGGCCAGAACGTGTGGCTCATCGCACCGGAGGCGATGAGCAACACCCTTCGGTCGGACTCGGCGATGGCGTCGCCGAGGGCCCGACCGAGCCGCAGATTGTCCTCAGTGTCTGCGGTCTGGCAGACCCCGATCGATATCCATCTCTTCTCGGGTAGACCTTGGCCGAGGTACTCCCACAGGTTGGTGGTGGCGTAGAAGATCGGTAGGTGCTCGTCCTCGATCGCCGTGATCCAGGTGCCGTGGTCGCCTGCCTTGGAGGCGATGAGGTGCGCCAGTTCAGGGTCGCCCGCGAAGTCGTACGGTCGTTGCTTCATCCCGCGGGGAAGTTCCTCGGAGGTGAACAGACCCGACCGGCGCGGCTGGGCGGTGACGACGAACTCGACCGTGGTTGCCCAGTGGGAGTCCAGCACGACTACCGTGTCGTAGTCGGGCGTCTCGAAGACCTCGCGCCGCAGCTGCCTGAGCCCGGCGGGCAAGGTCGAGTCCTCGCCGTGGTTGAGCTCTCGGCGTACCTGTTCCGGTAGGACGATGGTCGGGACGTGCGCCAGCAGGCCGGCGCCCATGACTTCACCCATTACCTGCTTCCCTTCTGCTTCGCACTCCAGCCGGTCGGCGAGAAGACGGTGTTCTTGATGTCGGAGTAGTAGTCGAACGACCACAGCCCGCCCTCGCGACCGATGCCCGAGTGCCCGTTGCCTCCGAACGGCGCACCGAGATCACGGACGAAGAAGCAGTTGACCCAGACGGTGCCGGCGTCGAGCGCGGCCGAAACACGTTCTGCGCGCTCGGGGTCGCCCGTCAGGAGAGTGGCCGCCAACCCGAACCGGGTGTCGTTGGCCATGTGGATCGCCTGCTCCTCGGTGCCGAACGTCTGCACGGTCAGCACAGGCCCGAACACCTCTTCGGTGACGATCTCGCTGTCGGGCGATACGTTCGTGAGGATCGTCGGGCTGAAGTAGAGGCCTCCGAGGTTCGTGTTGGGGCCACCGCCCAGCAGTACCGTCGCCCCCTCTGCACGCGCACGGTCGACGAAGCCCTTGACACGCTGGAAGTGCTGTCGGGAGATCAGTGCCGACACATCAGTGGTGTCGTCCCGCGGATCACCTTGTCGAAGGTGGCGGCCCCGTTCGACGACCGCCTCGATGAAGCGGTCGCAGAGCGTGTCCTGGACCAGGATGCGGAAGGCGCCGAGGCAGACCTGGCCGGCGTTGTCGAACTGCTCGACCGCCAGCGAGACGGCGAGCTCGAAGTCTGCGTCGTCGAAGATCACCAGTGGCGACTTCCCGCCCAGTTCCAGAGAAAGCGGGACGATGTTGGGTGCGGCCGCGGATGCGACCTTGCCGGCCGTCGGTACCGACCCAGTGAAGGACAGGCGGCGGATCCCGGGGTGTCCAGCCAGTGCTGCTCCGGCATCGGGGCCCAGGCCCTGGACGATGTTGAGCACGCCGGGCTGCAGGCCGGCCTCTGACGTGATGTCGGCGAGCAGGGAGGCAGTGAGCGGAGCCCACTCCGGTGGCTTGAACACCACGGTGTTGCCCGACGCCAGGGCCGGCCCGATGCGCCACGTCGCGAGCATCAGCGGCGCGTTCCACGGTGTGATGACTGCTGTGACGCCCGACGGGTTGTAGGTGATGCGCTCGCGGTGGCCCCGGATCTCTCTGTCTGCGTGCATGAGGGTTCGCAGCTGGTCGGCGAAGAACCTGAAGTTGTGACCCACCCTCGGCATCACGCTGCGGCGATGTGAACGCAGCAGGGAGCCGTTGTCGCGGGTCTCCACCCGGGCCAGATCCTCCGCGCGGGCGTCGATACCGTCTGCAACCCGCTCCAGCACGTCGGCGCGTGCGGCCGCCGGCAAGGCCTTCCAGGCCGGGAAGGCTCGGCGTGCTGCTGCGACGGCGGCGTCGACCTCAGCCGTGCCGCCGGCCGAGACGTGCCCGAGCACGGCCTCGTCGATGGGCGACACGTCGGCGAAGGTCGTCCGCGAGCCCACCCGCCGTCCGTCGATCCAATGCCGGGTGTCCACCTGCACGCCCTCGACATCGATCGTCTCTTGTCCCAGGGTCGCCGCACCGCTCATGAGGCTCCCACCTTCGCTGCGGCGAGGTTGTCGTGCAGCACCTCGCCGCCGTCCCAGATCACGCCGACCTGGCGGTAGTAGGCACCGATGAGTTCTTCCGGCTGAAGCATGGTCAGCTCCTCGGTGGGTGAGTCGAAGAGGGTGAAGGTGTCGACGTCGGCGTGCCATGGGGTTCCGCCTTCGGCCGACGCGGCGCCGGTCGAGATGATCTCGTCGAGTCGGTAGGTGCCTGGCTTGTCTATGGCGCTGACCTGCCGGTGGTGCGCCATCTTGTGGCTGTTCACGAAGCCGTTGGTGGCAGAGGGACCGGTCAGCGTGATCCGTGCCTCCGCGAGTCTTCGGTCTGCCGCCGCCAGCGAGGCACCGAACCGGGCGCCGGCTTCCAGGCGGGGCGCTGGCCCGTACGGGTGCGGCCGGGTCTGGTGGATGGAACCGAGCTTCTTCGGGTAGCCCTGGTGGATGCCGCGTGCGATGGCAAAGTCTGTGTCGACCCAGATGAACACGCAGCGGCTGAACGTCTGGCCCTTGAACTGGCACCGAACGACGACGAAGGCTTCCTTGTACTGGCCGAGCACCGGGTCCAGCAGCTGGGCCCCGTCGGCGGCCGTTGACTGCCAGTCGGCCCAGATGAAGGCAACGGCCCCGGGATCGTCCTCGGCCAGCTCCAGCGGGTCCGGCAACAGGTCTGCGACGCGTCGTGGATCTGTGCGGTACTCGACCGTGAGGAGGTCGCCGGAGTAGTGCCACGGCGGCGGCGGAAGCAGCGAAGCTCGTCCGGTCGCCGTTCTCGGGTGATAGAAACCCTGGACCTTGGCCACAGGAACTCCTTTGCTGGTACGGATGGGGCGACGTTGCCCCGGTTACAGCTGGTGTCTGGATCAGAGGTGGTAGGCGTATTCGGTGAACTCCCAGTCGGTGACGAAGCGGGAGTAGCGTTCGAGCTCGTTGCGCTTGTACGTCAGGAAGTTGTTGATGAACTTGGGGCCCAACATCTTCTGGAGCTCGGTGTCCGACTCCAGGGCGGCGAGTGAAGCAGCCAGGTCGGCGGGCAGCTTGTCGGCCTTGGTGGGGTCGTATCCGTAGCCCTCAAGTGGGTCCGGCGGGACGAGGGCATCGCGGATCCCGAGATAGGCAGCGCTGAGCAGCCCGGCGATGGCCAGGTACGGGTTGGCGGTGGCGTCACCGAGCCGAAGCTCCAGCCGGGTCGCCTTTCCACGCTCGGGTGGGACGCGCACCATCGCGCTGCGGTTGTCCAGGCCCCAGTCGATGAGCCACGGGGCAATGGTGTCTGGTCCAAATCGCTTGTAGGAGTTGATCGTCGGGTTACTCACGGCGGCCAGCGCGGGGGCATGGGCCAGAATTCCGGCGAGCGCTGACAGTGCCGTCTTGGACAACCCGTGCTCGGAGCCCGGCCCTCCGTCGAAGGCGGCTGAACCGTCGTCAGCCCAGGCCGAGAAGTGCAGGTGGAAGCCTGACCCGCCCTCGTCGTTGAACGGCTTGGCCATGAACGTGGCCATCTTGCCCTCCCGGCGGGCAAGCTCCTTGATGGCTGCCTTGAAGCGGAAGGCCCGATCGGCAGCATCAAGCGCATCCGAGTGCCACAGGTTCAGTTCGAACTGACCTGAGGAGTACTCGTGGTTGCCGGACACAGCCTCGATGCCGTAGTCACCCAGCAGCCGCAGGGTCCGAAGGAGAAAGTTGTCGGGGTCGCCCTTCAACCCGGAGACGTAGACGTTGCCGGGCGCTTCGCCGTAACGCCGCCAGCCCGTCGGGGTTTCGGGGGCGCGCTCGAGCACATAGAACTCCAGCTCGGGCCCCACCACCGGGCGAAGGCCCAGCTCGGCGAACTGGTCGATGACCCGACGAAGCACCTGACGGGGGCTGTCGCCGGCCGGCGAGCCGTCCGGTTCGTAGAGGTCGGCGATGCAGTGCGCGACCCCGGGCTCCCATGGCACGGCTTGCAGTGTCGCCAGATCCGCCACGGCAACGACGTCGGGCAAGCCGTCGCCGCGCCCGCCGTCGATGTCGACGGTGTCCCCCTGCGGGGTTGTGCCGAAGACCGACCGGCAGAAGGCCAGACCGCCTCCCAGACTGCGCGGCAGCGTGCTGACCAGGACATCGCGGCCGCGCTCGGTGCCGAGCACGTCCGCGTACCCGACTCGCAGGACGTCGCTTCCCGCAGCGGTGAGCTGCGCGGCAGCGTCGGTCAGCGGGCCGTTCATGTCCAGCTTCACAGACCTGCTCCTGGTGTGACCTGGACGCGCAGGGCCGTGATGGGGTGCCGGGAGCCGTTCACGCGATCAACCCGCCATCGATGAGCAGCGCCGCGCCGCTGGTGTAGCTGGACTCCGAGCTGGCCAGGAAGAGGACGGACCGGGCGACCTCTTCGTATGTCCCCTCCCGCCCCAGGGGCACAAGCCCGCTGACCCGTTCGCGGCGGGCCGCCTTCTCGTCTTCGCTCATGGTGGCCCGGCGGTCGGTGGTGATCGCTTCGAGTGGCCCCGGACAGATGGCGTTGGTGCGGATGCCTTGACCGGAGAAGTCTCGGGCCAGCGACCGGGTCAGGGCGATGATGGCGGCCTTCGAGATGCCATAGGCCGCTTCGTGTGCCGAGGCCCGCATCCCGGCCGATGACGCCGTGTTGACGATCGAGCCGCCCCCCGCAGCGATCATGGCGGGGATCGCCTCTTTCGCGAACAGGTATGCGGACTTGACGTTGACGTTGATGATCGCGTCCCACAGCTCCTCGGTGGTCTCCACGAGCGTGGTGGCTTCCAGCGGGTCGATTCCGGCGTTGTTGAACAGGACGTCGAGACGCCCGAACTGCGAAAGGGCGGTCCGTACGGCTTGCGTCGCGGTGGCGGCGCGCGAGACGTCACCCACCACGGAAACGACGTGCGCACCCGTGGCGGACAGGGCGGTGACGACGTCATGCAGGGACGCTTCGTCTCGGTCCACCAGGACGAGATCGGCGCCCTCGCTTGCGAATTGCCGCGCAGCCGCCAGGCCCAAACCGGAAGCGGTGCCGGTCGCGACCACCACGCGGCCGGCGAAACGAGACGTGCTCACGATGTCTTCTCCCTGATCGGTTCCGTGGCGTTCGGCAGGTGGCCGTGTGACGCCGTGTGCGACTGCCCCGGTGTTTCGTTCACGGCGCCACCCGGGCGGAGGACCGGGCTCCCGATGCGCTCGCCTACGAGCAGGCCCGCCGTCAGAGCCGGACCGAGCGAGGCTCCGGATCCGGCGTAGCCAGGGCCCATCAGCGCGGCCGCGGCCTCGCCGCAGGCGAATAGACCGGGGATGGGTTTGCCGTCGAAGTCCACAACCGTGCCGGTGGGGTCGGTGACCAGGCCACCCTTCGTGCCGTTCAGGCCCAACGAGACCGTGATGGCGAAGTACGGCGCGGTGCCCAGGGTGCCCAGGCAGGGGTTCGGCCGGTGACTGCTGTCGCCGTTGAAGGCGTCGTGCGGGTCGCCGCCGCGACCGAAGTCCGGGTCTTCGCCGCGCAGAGCATGTTGGGCCATCGCGGCGACCGTCCTCATCAGCCCGGCCGGTTCGATCCCGACGTGCTCGGCGAGCGATCGAAGATCTGGTGCTGATGCGAACCACTCTGGAGCGGGCATGTGGGGCGCGATGCCAGCGACCGCGTACTGGCTCTTGAACGCCGCGTCGAAGACCAGCCAGGCGCGTTCGTTCGGGTACCTGTGCGTGCCCGGGTCGAAGCGCAGGAACGCCTTGCCCAGATCGTTGTAGGAGCTGGCCTCGTCCACAAACCGGGCGCCGCGGTCGTTGACGAGGATGGAGCCAGGGTAAGCGAGCTCGCGCACGAGGTTGCGATGAGTCGCCGGCGCCCCCTTCGAGGCGGGAATCGTTGTGGCTGCTGTCCACCATGCCTCGCTCGTGCCGGCCAGGTGGGCGCCGTGAGGCAGTGCCAGGCGGAGGGCATCGCCAAGACTGCCGACCGCCGCGGTGGGCAGCATCTGAACCGGCGGGAGGAAGTCGCGTCGCAACGCGGTGTTCTCGGCGAAGCCTCCGCTGGCGAGGACGACCGCGTCGGCGTCGACAGCACTCCTCGAACCGTCGGGGCGGCGAGCGGTGACGGTGAACCCGTCGCTTCGGCCCCGCGAGATCGACCGGACGCGATGCCTGGCCACGAGCGTTACGCCTCGCGCCAGTGCCGCGGCGGCCAGCCCGGCCACCAGACCGGCCCCCTGAGTCCTCACGTCACGGCTCTGTCGAACCAGCAGCTCTTTGGGGTCGAGGCCCTCACGCGACTCGGTGCTGGTCAGCGGTTCTCGCACCGATGACGTTCGCATCTTTCCGCGCCACTCTCCCAACGCTTCCGTGGGGACAGGGAGCGGTTCCAGGCTTCGGCCGGTCCGCGCCCCGGGCCACGCCGGGTGGTAGTCGGGTCGAGGGACGGCCTGCAGTGGAATCCCCAGCTCCTCGAGGTACCGAGCAAGCCGCGGACCGGCCTCGAGGAACGCGCTGAGGTGCGCCTCGCTGGCGGCTCCGAGGGTGTTCCGCCGGAGGTATTGCAGGGCATCGGCTCGCGAGTCGGTGTAGCCGGCTCGGTGCATGACGGGGTTGTCGGGTATCCAGAGCTGGCCGCCGGACACCGCGGTGACGCCGCCGAACAGATCCGTGGCCTCGAGCACCAGAACCCTGGCGCCGTGGTCGGCCGCTGCACATGCCGCGACAAGCCCCGCTCCCCCAGAGCCGACGACCGCAACGTCGTAGTGCTCCGTCTTGGTACTCATCGGCTCTCCTTTCGGTGAACTGGTGGTGGCGACGGGCTGTCAGCGGGCGGCCGAGGCGAGCTCGTCGATTGCGGTGTGCAGGAAGTCGACCCAGTGCTCGCTCTCCGGCTTCATCAGCACGCTGCGGAGAATCCGGCCCTGATCCACGTCTGCCGTGATGTCGTGACCCCGGGCTGCGAGGGCTTCCGCGGTCACGCTGTACGTCGCCACGAACACCGCGTCTTCCTTGGGCCTCGTCATCCCCGCCTCGAGCACGTGGGCGGATGCCCGGTCAACGTCGGACAGACAGGTCCGACGGGGCAGGTAGGTCACGATGTCCAGCTCCGGCGGTTGGTACAGGTCGAGCGTGGCGGAGTCAGCGAGCAGGTCTGCCCAGGCAAGGGCCGCTCGCCGGCCCGGTCGCAGCACACGGCCCAGGCCCTCTGCCGTGAACGGCAGCACCTGGGACGTGACCCAGAGCGCCGCTGCGGCGGCACCGGAGCGTGAGCACTCGAGAGAGATTTCGCCCAGGTGGAGCTCGTCCGAGGTGAAGTACGTGTACGGGGAGTCGTGGGTGTAGAACCGGATCACCTGCGGGTCCTTGAAGAGCACCGCCCCGCAGCCGTACGGCTGCAGCCCGTGCTTGTGCGGGTCGACCACCACCGAGTCGCAGTCGGCGATCGACCGGAACGGCGCCGCCTGCACCCCATCGGCTGAGTCATCGGCGATGAGGCGGAAGAACCCCCCGTAGGCGGCATCGACGTGGATGCGCGCGCCGTATCTGCGGCACAGCGGCACTGCCTCGTGGACCGGGTCCACGGCTCCGAGCCCGGTGGTGCCGGTGGTGAGGACGACGGTGCCGATGGTTCCGGTGCGCAGCAGGTCCTCGAGGGCTGCCAGGTCCATCCGGCCGGCCGAGTCCGTGGCCACAGCATGACCTTCGACGCCGAGCACGTGGCACATGCGGCCATGTGTGTAATGAGCGTCCGCGCTGAAGGCGATGTGCTTGCCGGGGTGGGTCTCCCGGGCCACGAACAGGGCCTCCAGATTCGCGATGGTGCCGCTGCTGGTCAGGTGACCAAGGAAGTCGGTTCCGTACCCGAACATGGCCGCCAGCTTGGCGACGACCTCCTTCTCCATCTTTGCCGTGGCCGGCCCGCCGTCGAGGGCGTGGTTGTTGGGGTTGATCAGCATCGCGGCGAGGTATCCGATCACCGACACGGGGTGCGGCGGCTTGAGCATCTGGCCGGCGTAGCGGGGATGGAAGAAGGGATAGTTGTCCCCCAGCCGACCGATCAGCGCGTGCAGGGCGGCGTCGAGCTGGTCCTCGTCGATCGCCGTCGCCGGATGAGGCTCGAAGGCTCCGAACTGTGACATCCACTGCGAGATCCCGTCGACGACGCGAGCGAGGTTGTCCTGCAGCTGTGCCGGGGCCGTCGGTGCCGCCTCGAAGGGAGTTGGCGCTCCGGGGATCGTCATCGTGTCCCTGCCTCTCGTGGCCCGTGGGCGGTTCGTTGCCTTGTTTTCTTCTACACTTGTAGAGTCAACTTCTGCCACCGTAGCGACAGCCCCCCATCCGTGTCCAGAGTTTTCTTGGACGCATGACCAAAAACTCGCGGTAGGCTCAGCGGCGAGCGATCGCCGCCCCCGATGGGCCCGGCTCGGGTCGGCCCTGCCGGTCCGCGGCGACAGTCGTGGCTGAACAGCCAGCACCGAGGAGAGGGCGGCACCGTGCCGAAACTTGTCGACCACCAACAGCGCCGGGCCGAGATCATCGATGCCACGCTGCGTCTCGTGGCCCGGGATGGGCTCGGGGGCGCCACCATGCGGGCCATCGCCAAGGAGCTCGGCGTCGCCAACGGGGCGGTGGGCCACTACTTCACGAATCAGGACGCCTTGCTGGCCGCCACCTACGAAGAGGTCTTCGCCCGGACCAATGCGCGCGCCGCCGAACGCGCTGCCGGTCTGAAGGGTCTCGACGCGCTCCTCGCGACGTTGCGCGAGCTGCTTCCCATGGAGGCCGCGACCGTCGACGAGGCCCGCATCGTCGTCTGCTTCTGGGGCCGGATCACCACCGACGAGGGCCTCCGCACCTTGCTGCCCAAGGAACACCAAGCCTGGACCCGGAGCACCCAGGAGATGCTCGAGCAGGCGATCGAGGCCCATGACCTGAGAGCCGAGGCGGAGCCGGCGCCGCTGGCAGAGCTGCTCGTTACCACCGTGCATGCCATGCAGGTCCGAGTGGTGACACTGCCCCAGCGCACGCCACCGGCGATGCAGCGGCTCCTGGTCGAGCAGATCCTGGCGCCGTGGACCGAGCCCGGAACGTCGCTCCGTGGCAGGTGGCCCGCCGACGTGGCCGGCCTTGTCGACCCGCCGGACGTCCCACTGGATCGATCACTGCTTCACTCTTGAGCCACGCCCGGCCGGTGCCGATGGCTTTCACCTCGACGGCTGCAGCGTCCGACGGCTGGCTGCCACGAACTGGGTGAAGATGTCCTTCTGCAGGGGGTCGATCGCCGCGGTGTCTTCCGGGTGCCACTGCACGCCCAGGAACCATGGCGTGTCGGGTGCAACCATCTCGACGGCCTCCACGGTGCCGTCTGCCGACCGGGCGACCGCCACCAACCCATCACCCAGCCGGTCCAGCGCCTGATGGTGGTAGCAGCTGATCGACAGCATGCGGGTGCCGAGAGCCTGGGTCAGGGCGCACCCCGGCTCGAGTGCGAGCTCGGAGACGACATGGCGGTGCGGACGATCCATGTGAACAACCAGGGTTCCGCCCATCGCGACGTTCGCCACCTGCAGCCCCCGGCAGACGGCAAGCAGCGGCCGCCCGGTGCGAAACGCCCATCGCGCCACAGCGAGGTCGAAGGCGTCCTGCTCAGGATCCATGTCGTAGTGCTCCGCATGCTCGACGCCGCCATACAGGGCCGGCGTGATGTCCCCGCCGCCGGGCAGTAGCACCCCGTCAGCGAAGTCGAAGCGATCGGCGACCTGCACCTCATCCACCAGCCCGTCCGGCGCGTGAGGATGCACGGTGACCGGCTCACCCCCGGCCTCGAACACTGCAGTAGCCAAGGCGCGCGCAGTGACCTCAGCGCGAAACCTCAGGGCTGACGCGGACTCGGAGAACCGAGCCGGAACAATGATCAGCGGTCGACGGCTCACAGGGCCAGCCAGGTGGTCTTGAGCTCCGTGTACTTCTCCAGCGCGTGGACGGACTTGTCACGAGCGTTGCCGCTCTGCTTGTAACCGCCGAAGGGAACGGTCATGTCGCCCTCCTCGTAACAGTTCACCCACACCGTCCCGGCCTGGAGCCGGCGGGAGAGCCGGTGGGCGGTTCCGACGTCGCGGGTCCACACGGCGGCGGCGAGGCCGTAGACCGAGTCGTTTGCCATACGCACGGCCTCGGCCTCGTCCTCGAACGTGAGAACCGACAGGACCGGCCCGAACACCTCATCCCGCGCGATGGCCATGTGCGGCTCGACGTTGTCCAGCACGGTGGGCCGGGAGTAGAAGCCGTCCTGCGGAACGGGTGGCCTACCCCCGCCGGTTCGTAACCGCGCGCCCTCATCGAGGGCCCGGGCGGTGTGCGCCTCGACTCGCTCCCGATGAGCTGCGCTGACCAGCGGACCGACCTGGGTCCCAGGGTCCAGCGGGTCACCGATGTGCAGCGCTTCCGCAGCCCGGACGACCCCATCGACCACCTCGTCTCGCACCGAACGGTGCACAAGGAGACGCGAGGGTGCCGTGCACATCTCTCCCTGGTTGAAGAAGATGTTTCCGGCGGTGCCCGCCACCGCTGCAGGAAGGTCGGCGTCCGGCAGCACGATGCTCGGTGACTTTCCGCCGAGCTCCAGCCAGACCCGTTTCAAGTTGGAGTCCGCGGCGTAGCGCAGGAACTCCCTGCCAACCTCCGTCGACCCGGTGAAGGCGACCGTGTCGACGTCGGGGTGCAGTGCCAGGGCTCGCGGCGTCGTAGAACCCTGGCCCGTAACGACATTGAGCACGCCATCGGGCAGACCTGCCTCGAGCGCGAGTTCCGCCACCCGCAAGGCCGACAGCGACGACAGCTCCGATGGTCGCACCACGATGGTGCATCCAACCGCCAGAGCGGGAGCCACCTTCCATGCCAGCAGGGTCATGGGGAAGTTCCACGGCACGACCACGCCAACCACTCCAACCGGTTCGCGCGTGACGAGCGCGAGCGCATTGCTGCCGACCTCGGGCACCTCACCAGTCAGCTTGTCCGTCCACTCGGCATACCAGCGGTAGCACGCGACGGTCGTCCGCATCTCGATCGAATGCGCATACTCGATGGGCTTACCCATCTCGAGCGAGACCAACAAGGCAAGCTCGTCGCGGCGAGCCTCGATGACATCGGCGAAACGGTGCAGCACCCGCTTCCGATCCGCAGGGGACATCCGGGACCAGGGCGAATCGGCAAAGGCGCGCCGGGCCGCCGCGACCGCCATGTCGACATCGACGGCCGTGCCGTCCGGGACTGTCGCCAAGGGCTTTCCGTCTCGAGGCGCCAGGACCTCCATCACGCGTCCGTCCGCGGCCGGCCGGCAGCGACCATCGATGACCATCAGCCTCGGCGGGGCCAGCGATTCCGCTTGGGCGCGCCACATCTCTGCTGTCTGTCCGGCTGGCATCGGGTGACCCTTCGTTGCGAGGAGGTTCGCGGGTGGCCTCCTCAGCAGACGGACCCATGCTCAGGAGGCGGTTCGCTGGTAGACGCGGGTGCGTTTTTCTACGGATGTCCAACTTAAGCCCGGGCCGAAGAGTCGTCAAGCGCTCAAGAGTCGCCCGCAACGACGCCAGACATGTCGGTCACGCTTTCGATAAGGGTTGGCTCTGGGTCCAAGGGGTGCGGCCCAGCGCGAAGTGGCGGAAGCAGCCCCGCCGCTACGAGTTGAGTCGCCGAGCAGCCGGGCCACACCCGAAGGCCCGATGCCGTGCAGGCCCAGCAGCGAGGTCCCGGTCGCCGCGACGAGCTGCTACAGCTCGGTGTCGGCGGCCTTTCTTCCGGGCATGGATCCGCTCCAGGTCGGCCACCAGCTCCATGGCCACGCGCTTGCGGGTCTTGCCCACGGCGTCCCGCGCCCGGATCCCGGCCAGCAGCGCCTTGGCTTGGGCGGAGCACGGTGTCTAGTGAGATCCGGCCCGATGTAGCTGGCCTGCCATCGTTTCGAGGCCAGTCTTCGAAGGTATCCGAAACCCTCGGCGGTTCGGCCCACCTGACACTCTGGTCGCCGTCCTGCGGGCTGCCGGACGGGCAGCGGCGGCGAGCGAGTCCGGCAATCTGCGTGCGATGCCGAGTGGCTTACCGCCCCTGCCCCTCCACTCGTGTCCCTCGACGTCCCTCGCACTCATAACGGCGAAACCGCAGGTCAGGGGCACTATCCAGCTCGCTGAGCACAGAGCTGGCGGGGGGACTCGAACCCCCAACCACCTGTTTACAAGACAGGTGCGCTGCCAATTGCGCCACGCCAGCGGCACCGGTCAGGCGGCAGGGCCGCCGCCATCCGGTCGGGCGCCAGCGTAACCGAGCACCGACGTCCGGGCCCAGGCCGGTCGAGGAGCGGAGCCGGGCCCCGCCCCCGGCCCGACCGGCCCGGCCCGACCGGCCCGGCCGGCCCTGCCCCACCACGGAACCAGGGCGACACATGAAGGACGGCCCCGCGGGACCCAGGGGTTGGTCGCGCGGGGCCGTCCGGTCAGGCTCGGTCAGGCAGCGTCACGGCAGACGCAGCACCTGGCCGACGTAGATGAGGTTCGGGTTGTGCACCCGAGCCTTGTTCGCAGCGTACAGCGTCTTCCAGCCGCCGGAGACGTGGTACCGCTGCGCCAGCGTGCCCAGCGTGTCGCCCCGACGGACGGTCACCCGCTTGCCGGTTCCGGCGTAGCTGTTGACCTTCTTCGTCGTCTTCTTCGTCGCGTAGGTCTTCTTCTTCGAGACCTTCTTCTTCGTCGTGACCGGCTTGCGGTCGCTCGAGCGCGACGCGGCGGCGTCGGCGCCACCGTTGGCTCGGGTCAGACCCGCGCGCTTGGAGCAGACCGGCCACGCACCGGGGCCCTGCACGGCGAGGACCTTCTGGGCGATGGTGATCTGCTCGGCCTTGCTCGCGAGGTCGGCGCGGGAGGCGTAGGCGCGACCGCCGAAGCCGACCCAGGTGCTGCTCGAGAACTGCAGGCCGCCGTAGTAGCCGTTGCCGGTGTTGATGTGCCAGTTGCCACCGGACTCGCACTGGGCGACCGCGTCCCACACGGTGGCGGCCTTGGCCGACCCGGCGGCGGTGATGCCACCGACGACGGTGGCCGCTCCGGCGATGCCGACTCCGGCGATGCGCTGCTTCATCGAGACCCGCTTGGCGGCAGCATGCTTGGACAGGTACTGCATAGGGGTATTCCTTCCTGACGCGCGCCTGCGGGGTTAGCTGTCGGGTTGGGGACGTCAGGTGCCCTGCCGCGGCTGCGGCTTCACCCCAAGGTCAGTCGAGTCGGCCCTCGACCGTCGGCGAACGACGGTCCTCGACATGACAACTCACTGACCACACTGGGTCCCCCGTCCTCGCCCGGCCCACGGGTGTGGGCTGCGTCCCTGGCTGGCGAGGCTCGGCGCGCTCAGGGACCGGATTGCTGGGTGTCCATGTGAAGTTATCCAGCGTGCCGTGTGGAGGCCGGACGCACGGCGCCTACCGGTGGTGGACACCCCGGAAACCCGAGACCACCCCTTTCCGGCCCGGAGAACCGGGACCGCCGAGGCACGACGGTACGTGACGAGTGAATGAACCACAACCCGATCCGAGATGATTTCGTGATCTTCTCGAGATCTGGCCTTGACCGAACCGGGCCGATCGGCAAGGACCGGACGGCGGCCGCCACGGACGCCGCCACACCCACCCCGCGAGCGCTTCAGCGGGTGAACGGGTTGCCGCTGAAGGGCAGCCAGGTCAGGCTCGAACCGTGGTCCACGGCGACGAGCCCGACGACGAGCCCGGCAACGACCAGTGCCACCGCGACGACCTGCGACGGTGTCCCCACCGGCACGAGACGGCGCACGATCGAGCGGGACCCGCGGCGCAGCGACACCCCGCCGGGCCCCCACCACAGCATGGCGAGCCCCGCGATGCCACCGACGGCGAGCGTCGTCGGCGAGCCCGGCCCGAGCTCGGAACCGGTGGCACCGGCCAGCAGGAACGCCGTCGCGAAGATGCCCGCGAGCGCCACCGCGAGCGGCAGCACCAGGCTCACGGCCGTGGCGACGGCGCCGACGAGCAGGTGCCACGGACTCGTCACGACGGCGAGCGGGATGTCGGTGCCGCGGCGGCCATGGGCGTACCGACGGAACACGAGCGCGGACACCGACCGGTCGGTGGCGCGGGCGACGACGGACCACACGAGCAGCGCGAGGAACGCCTGCCCCGGCCAGGACATCAGGGCGCCGACCCAGGCGATCCCCGCGGCACCGAGCAGCCCGGTGCGCATGGCCAGGCCGATGCGGGGGTCACCCTCGCGCGGGGCCTGCTCGGGTTCCTCCTCGTCCCAGTCGTCGTCCCAGTCGTCGGGCCCGGCGCCCGGACCGTGGCGCTCGTCGTAGAGGTCCCGGCCACGGTCACCGTCCCACGGTGCCGGGTCGTGCTGGGGCACGGCGCTGCGACGCGGCCCGCTCGGCGGCGGCGCCCACCGGACGTCGTCCAGGGCGGGCCGCGTCAGGAACGGCGTCGGCGACGGGCTCGGCGACGAGGCCACCGGCGGCAGGACCGCGGTACCGCGGTCCGGGAAGACCTGCGTGTCGCCCGCGGCGTCGAGGACCTCGGTGCGCCCGTCGTCCCACGGGGCGCTCGGGGAGGGCACCGTGGCCGCCCGCCCGGCGGCGTACTGCTCGAGGGCGGCGATGACCTCGTCGGCCTGCGGCCGGCGGGCCGGGTCGGGCGAGAGGGAGGCACGCAGCAGCGGCACGAGACGGGGATCGACACCGTCGACGTCGACGTCACCGGCGCGCACTCGGCTCAGCACGGCGTCCATCCGCGAGCGCCCGAACGGGGGGCGACCGGACGCGGCGTACGTGATCGTCGCCGCCCAGCCCCACCAGTCGGTGGCGTCGGTGATCGGGGCACCCTCGACGAGCTCGGGCGACAGGTAGCCGGGCGTGCCCATGACCAGACCGCCGACGGTGTGTCGGACGTCGTCCTGCACGTGCGCGATGCCGAAGTCGATGAGGACCGGCTCGCCCTCCTCGACGAGGACGTTGCCGGGCTTGATGTCGCGGTGCACGACGCCGCATGCGTGGATCGACCGGATCGCCTCCGCGACGCCTCGCGCGAGGCTGACGAGCTCGCCCGGATGGAGCGGGCCGTGCTCCTCGACGATCTCGTCGAGCGCCGGCCCGGGCACGTAGCGGGTGACGATGTACGGACGCGGGCCCATGACGTCGGCGTCGATGACGCTCGCGACGCGCGGGTCACGGACGCGCGAGAGCGTCTCGACCTCACGCATGAGGCGCTGCCGGGCGTCGGCGTCGTGGGCCACGTGCGCCCGCAGCACCTTGATGGCGACGGCACGCCCGCGCGGGTCGAGGGCGAGGTGCACGACGCCCATGCCGCCCTCGCCGATCTCCTCGACGAGGCGGTACGGTCCGATGCGCCCGGAGCCGTACGCGTCGCGGCCGGCGCCGATGGGCACGCCGCCGGTGCGCGGGCCGGTGCGCCGGCCGGACCGCGGAGCGGCGACCCGCTCGGTCCGGTCGTACGCAGTCATGGTCCTACGGTATGCGACCGCAGGGGGTGTCGCCGACGACCTCGGCGCGTGGCGCAGGTCGGCTCAGCGGGAGATGTAGTCCCGCAGCTGGTCACGCTCGGACTGCAGCTCGGACAGCCGGTGCTTGACGATGTCACCGATGCTGACGATGGCGGTGAGGCGGCCCTCGTCGTCGAGGATCGGCACGTGGCGCACCCGCTGCTCGGTCATCGTCGCGGCGAGGTCGGCGATGTTGTCCGCGGCGGTGCCCGTGGACACCTCGCTCGTCATGATCTGCGACACCGGTGCGTCGAGGATGCCGGCCCCGGCGGCGTGCAGGTGCCGTACGACGTCGCGCTCGCTGACGATGCCCTCGACGGTCGTGCCGTCGGAGCTGACGACGACGGCTCCGATGCGGTGCTCGTCGAGCACGGCGAGCAGCCCGGACACCGTCTCGTCGGGCCGGACGGTGACGACCCCGCCGCCCTTCGCCCTCAGCACGTCAGAAATCTTCACGGCGACCTCCTTCACCTCGGGTGAGTGCCCCGGACACGTGCCTCCGTCGATCTCGACGACCCTGCGCGGTGCCCTGACTCGACCCTAGAGCGCACGCCGACGGGGCGCCACCGTTCCCTCGTTAGAGTGAGACCGATCCGCCGGCACGTCCTCGCGCCGACGCGACCGCCGCGGTCCCGCCCGTCGCCACCCGAGTCGTCTCGGTGGGTATGCCGGGTGGTGGCCAGGCAGCACGACCTGCACGACGTCACCCGCGGCGTCGCGCCCCAACGACAGGAGCTGATCCCCGGTGCCGTCCGACCGGCAGACCTTCGACCTCGTCATCGCGGCGAACCGCCTCCCCGTCGACAAGGTGGTCCTCGACGACGGCGCCAGCGAGTGGCGCCGCTCCCCCGGCGGTCTCGTCACCGCGATGGAGTCGGTGATGCGCTCGCAGCCCGGCGCGTGGGTGGGCTGGGCCGGGGACTCCGGCGAGGCGCCCGAGCCGTTCGACGAGCACGGCATCCACCTGCACCCGGTGGCCCTGTCCGCCGACGAGGTCCGCGACTACTACGAGGGCTTCTCCAACGACACCCTGTGGCCGATCTACCACGACGTCATCGTGCCGGCCACCTTCCACCGCGAGTGGTGGGCCGCCTACCAGGCCGTCAACGAGCGGTTCGCCCGCGCCGTGGCGGAGGTGGCCGCCGAGGGCGCCCGCGTCTGGGTGCAGGACTACCAGCTCCAGCTCGTCCCGGCCCTCGTGCGCCGGCTGCGACCCGACGTGCGGATCGGCTGGTTCAACCACATCCCGTTCCCGCCGGTCGAGCTGTTCGCCCAGCTGCCGTGGCGAGCCCAGCTGCTCGAGGGGCTGCTCGGTGCCGACTTCCTCGGCTTCCAGCGCCAGGCCGACGCCCGCAACTTCGTCCGCGCGTGCCGGCAGCTGCTCGGGGCACCGACGAAGCGGGACCTCGTCACGGTCGAGGGCACCGGGCGGCGCGTCCGGGCAGCGGCCATCCCGATCTCCGTCGACTTCCACGGCCTGGAGGAGCTGGCCAGGACCCCAGAGGTCATGGCGCGGGCGCGCGAGATCCGCGAGAGCCTCGGCAACCCCGAGGTGCTCATGCTCGGCGTCGACCGCCTCGACTACACCAAGGGCATCCGGCACCGCCTCAAGGCCTACGAGGAGCTGTTGTCCGAGCGGCGCCTCGGCCCACCGGAGGTGACGCTCGTCCAGGTCGCGACGCCGAGCCGTGAGCGCGTCGACGCCTACCGCAACCTCCGGGCGGAGATCGAGCAGACGGTGGGCCGGATCAACGGGGACCTCGGCAAGATCGGCGCGCCGGCAGTGCACTACATGCACCACTCGTACCCGCGCGAGGAGATGGCGGCGCTGTTCCAGGCCGCCGACGTCATGCTCGTCACCCCGCTGCGCGACGGCATGAACCTCGTCGCCAAGGAGTACGTGACCTGCCGGTACGACCTCGGCGGCGCCCTCGTGCTGTCGGAGTTCACCGGCGCCTGGCACGAGCTGCACCAGGCCTTCGCGTGCAACCCGCACGACATCGAGGGCCTCAAGCAGACGATCCTGCGCGCCATCAACACCCCGGCCAAGGACAAGCAGCGGATCATGAGGGCGCTGCGCCGACGCGTCGCCGACCACGACGTCCAGCGGTGGGCCGCGCGCTTCCTCGCCGCCCTCGACGCGGCCCCCGACGTGCCGCACCCGGTGCCCGAGGACGCGGCCGGCCGCGCGCCCGGGTCCACCCGTCGGGAGGCGACGGCATGAGCGCGTCCGCGCTGCCCGACACAGCGCTCCGGGAGGCGGCCGCGGCGCCGACGCTGCTCGTCGCCACCGACTACGACGGCGTGCTGGCGCCGTTCGACACCGACCCGATGCGCGCCGCGCCCCTGCCCGGCAGCGTCGACACGCTGCGCGCGCTGGCCGGGCTGCCGGGCGTCACCGTCGCCGTCGTCTCCGGTCGCGACCTCGCCACGCTGCGCATCCTGACCCGCATCACCGAGGACGAGCCGCTCGTGCTCATCGGCAGCCACGGGGCCGAGTCCTCGGACGAGCGGGTGCGCGCGGCGATGGAGGCCGCGGCCGTCACGCCCGACGACGAGGTCACCCTCGCCGAGCTGCGCTCAGACATCGAGGCGCTCGTCAAGGAGCGCCACCCCGACGCAGGCATCGAGCACAAGGCGGCCGCGGTCGTGGTGCACACGCGCGGCCTGCCGAGGGAGGTCGGCGACGCGGCCATCGCGGACGCCCGACGCGTGGCCCTCGACCACCAGGGCGTCAAGGTGCTCAAGGGCAAGTCGGTGCTCGAGCTCTCGGTCTCCCACGCGGACAAGGGATCCGCGGTCACCGCCCTCGGCCGGGCGGTCGGCGCCACGGCTCGCGTCTACCTCGGCGACGACGTCACCGACGAGGACGCCTTCATGAGGATGACGCGTCCCGAGGACGTCACGGTCAAGGTCGGCACCGGCTCGACCGCGGCCCGCTACCGCCTCGACGACGAGCCCGCCGTCGCCCGGTTCCTCACCAGCCTGCTCGAGGAACGCCGGGGAACGCACACGGCCGACTGACCGCGGGCGCGCGCGCTGACCGCCGGCGCACGGACGCCACGTTCGCCGCGTCCGGCGTGTCGGGTCAACGGTGCCGGGCGGCGCCCGTCGAGCCGCGCACGACCAGCTCGGGCCGGAACACGTACTCCGCACGCGGAGAAGGCTGCCCGGCGATCTCGTCGAGCAGCGCCCGCACCGTCGCGGCGCTCATCGCGTTGACGCTCTGGCGCACCGTCGTCAGCGGCGGGTCGGTGAAGGCGATGAGCGTCGAGTCGTCGTACCCCACGACCGAGAAGTCGCGCGGCACCTGCAGGCCGCGCTTGCGCGCCTCGCGGATCGCACCGAGCGCCATGAGGTCCGAGCCGCAGACGACAGCGGTCGCCCCCCGGTCGAGCAGCCGCCCGGCAGCGGAGGCCCCGCCCTCCACCGAGAACAGCGACCGCTCGATGAGGTCGTCGACGTCGGGCCGGCCGGTGAGCTCCTGCATGGAGTGGCGGAACCCGGCGATCTTGCGGATGACGGGCACGTACCGGTCCGGGCCGACGGCCAGGCCGATCTCGCGGTGCCCGAGCGCCACGAGGTGCTCGAGGGCCAGGCCCATGGACGCGACGTCGTCGTTGCTGATGAAGGGCGCGTCGACACCCTCGATGTAGCCGTTGACGAGCACGAGCGGCAGCCCCCGCTCGCGCAGCGCGATGTAGCGCTCGGGGTCGGTCATCGTGTCGGCGTGCAGCCCGGAGATGAAGATGATGCCGGCGACGCCGCGCTCGAGGAGCATCTGGACGTAGTCGTCCTCGTGGACTCCCCCGGCCACCTGGGTGCACAGCACCGGCGTGTAGCCGTTCTGCGCGAGCGAGCTCTCGATGATCTGCGCGAACGCGGGGAAGATCGGGTTGGTCAGCTCCGGGACGATGAGTCCGACGAGACCGGCGCTCTTGCGCCGCAGGCGGCTCGGTCGGTCGTAGCCGAGGACGTCGAGGGCCGTCAGCACCGCCTGCTTCGTCGACTCGGCCACGCCCGGCTTGCCGTTGAGCACGCGCGACACCGTCGCCTCGGACACGTTCGCCTGCTCGGCGATGTCGCGCAGCCGTGCCTTCACCTCAGTGCCCTCTCCGTCGGACGTGCCTGGCGCCGCCGTCGGTGGGCCTCCACGTCCAGATGCGCACCCCCGGGCCGGTCGCCGACAGTGTGACAGCACGGGCGCCGATCTTCGGACGGTGTCCGTACGCCGACGTGCCCTCCTCGATGCCGCCGAGGTGGCGCCTGTCGACCACGACGGGCTCGTGGGCGGCGCGGGCGACGTGGACGAGGGCCACCTCGTCGGCCGTCTCGCGGAGGAAGACGATGGCATCACCCGCGGCGTGCACCCAGCGCAGACCGCCGTGCCGAAGCGCGGCGGACCGCCTCCGGGCCGAGATCAGTCCTCGGTAGGTCCCCAGGATCCTGGTGTCCCAAGCCGACTCGTCCCACGGCATCGGACGGCGGCCGTCCTCGCCGAAGCTGCCCCGCATGCCGATCTCGTCACCGTAGGTCAGCATGGGCATCGACGGTAGCGTGAAGAGCAGGCCGGCGGCCGCGTCGACCCTGCGGTCGTCGTCGCCGACGAGGGTGCGCACGCGGGTCGAGTCGTGCGAGCCGACGAGGTTGAACGAGTGGACGAGCGAGGACCACGCGATGCGGGAGGTGAAGTCCCGCATCGTCTCGACGACGGCGTCTGCTTCGAGCAGCGGCACGGGCACCGGCGCGCCGAGGAAGTTCGGGTCCCCGGTCTCCTCGCGCAGCCACGTCCACACCGGCTTGCAGAACCCGGCGTAGTTCATGACGCCGTGCCAGCCGTCACCCGGCATGTCGACCGTGTAGTCGTGGACGTGCTCGCCGACGAGGAGCGCCTCCGGTGCCCATCGCCCCAGCGCGTCGCGCATCTGGGCGGCCACCTCGTGGTTGACGTCGGTGGCGCGCCACCGGCCGGTCATGTTCGCGACGTCGACGCGCCAGCCGTCGAGCCCGCCCGAGCGCCCCAGCCACTTGCGCACGACACCGGAGCGGTCCTCGAAGAGGCGCCGGCGGAGGCCGTGGTTGAGGTGGTTGAGCTTGGGCAGGGACTTCACGCCGAGCCACGAGACGTAGTCGTGGCCCTGCCAGATGTAGTAGTCGCGCTCCGGGGTCCCCTTGCCGTTGGGTCCGGACGCCGTGAGGAACCACTCGTGCGCGTCGCCCGTGTGGTTCGTCGTGAAGTCCCCGAGGACCTTCATCCCCCGCTCGTGCGCGGCGGTCGTCAGGCGACGCAGCGCGGCATCGCCCCCGAGCAGCGGGTCGACGGCCTCGAAGGAGGACGCGTCGTAGCGGTGGTTGGAGCGGCCCGGGAAGAACGGCGTCAGGTACACGACGTCGACGCCGAGGGACTCGAGGTGGTCGAGGCGCTCGACGACGCCGTCGAGGTCGCCGCCGTAGAGCTGGTGGGCGATGGCGCGCCGGCTCGTGTCCACCGGGTCGTCCCACGCCGCCGGCACCGCCCAGTCGGGCACGGCGCGGCGGTCGGCCCGGGCCGACCGGGCGAACCGGTCGGGGAAGATCTGGTAGACGACGGAGCCCTGGGCCCACGCCGGCGCCGGGCGCTCGTGCGCGACGAGGCGGAAGTCGCTCGCGTCGGGCACGTCGCGCAGGTGCACGCCGGTGCCGTTGAGCCATGCGTACCTCGTCGGGCCACCGGCGAGCAGGAACCGGTAGGTCGTCACCGGGTTGTGGCAGACGAGGCTCGCCTTCCACCACGCGTCGGTGGCCGTCGTCCGCACGAGGCGCGCCCTGGCGAACTGCTGCTCGCCGTCCGGCGCCGTACGCACGTGCACGGCGTCGACCTCGCACTCGAGCGGCACGCGCACGAGCAGGTCGACGGTGTCGCCCAACCGTGGCGTGAGGTTCGAGACGTAGCGGGCGGAACCGTCGTGATGCGGTTCGGACAGGAGGGTGGGGATCGGTGCGGGGCTCGGGCTCACTTGACCGAGCCCGCGGTGAGCCCGCCCACCAGATACCTCTGGACGGCGAAGTAGAGGGCCATGACCGGCACCGACGCGAGGAGGGCGCCGGCGCAGAACGGGCCGAAGTACTTGTTCTTGTCCGCCTTGAGCAGCGACCACAGGCCCACGGCGAGAGTCTGGTTCTCCGCGTCCTTGAGGAAGATGCTCGCGAGCAGGAACTCGCTGAAGAGGCCGACGAACGACAGCATCGCGACCGTCGCGAGGATCGGCAGGACGAGGCGCAGCGTCATCGTGAAGAAGATGCGCGCGTGGCTGGCGCCGTCGACCTTCGCCGCCTCGTCGAGCTCGCGCGGCACCGTGTCGAAGTACCCCTTGAAGAGCCAGACGTTGGCCCCCATGGCACCACCGAGGTAGGCGATGATGAGGCCGGCCTGGGTGTTGAGGCCGATCGGAGGCACGGAGTCCCCGATGTAGTCGAACGTCAGGTACATCGCCACGAACGCGAGCATCACGGGGAACATCTGCGCCAGCAGGAGCGCCATGAGCCCGCCCCGGCGGCCGTAGAAGCGCATCCGCGAGAACGCGTACGCCGCGGAGGCGCCGATCATCACGCTCGCGAACGCTCCGACACCGCAGATGACGAGCGTGTTCCGGTACCACGACCAGTACGGACGCAGGTCGAACAGCTCGCCGAAGTTGCCGAAACCGGCGTTGTTCGGCAGCAGGCTCGTCGTGCTCAGCGTCCCCGACGGGTTGACCGCCGCCGACACGATGAACACGAGCGGGAACAGCGCCCAGACGAGGGCGACCGCCGCCAGCACGTACTTCCACCACATGCCGGACCGACGCTTCTGCCCGACCGGGTGGATCGCGTTGGCCTGCTCGAGGTCGGCCGAGGTCGTGGCCGTCGTCGTGGTCGTCGCCATGTCAGTTCACCTCTTCCAGGGCCTTGGTCTGGCGGAAGCCGATGAACGACATGACCGCCACGATGAAGAAGATGATGATCGAGATCGCCGCCGCGTAGCCGAAGTTCGGTGCCGCGCTCGTGAAGGCGAGGCGGTACGCGTACGTGATGAGCAGGTCACTGGACCCGATGGCGCTCTGGCTGCCCTCGAACGGCCCGCCCTCGGTCATGAGGAAGATCAGGCTGAAGTTGTTGAAGTTGAAGGCGAACGAGGCGATGAGCAGCGGCCCGACGGCGACGAGGACGAGCGGCATGATGATCGACCGGACCGTCCGGAAGCCGGTGGCGCCGTCGATGGCCGCGGCCTCCTTGACGTCGCCCGGGACCGACTGCAGCGCACCGGTGCACACGATGAACATGTAGGGGAAGCCGAGCCACAGGTTGGTGATGAGGATCGCCGCCTTGGCCGCCGTGCCGCTGCCGAGCCAGTCGACCGTCAGGCCGGTGACGTTGTTGATGAGCCCGAACTGCTGGTTGAACATCGAGGCCCAGACGAGAGCCGTGACGAAGCCGGGCAGCGCGTAGGGCAGGACGAGGACCGCGCGCATGATCTTCTTGCCCTTGAGCCGGTCGTCGTTGAAGAGCAGGGCGAGGGCGAGCCCGAGCAGGAACGTCGAGAGCACCGACACGGCCGCGAAGACGAAGTTCCACAGCAGGATCTTGAAGAACCCGGAACGCAGCGTCGGGTCGGTCAGCGCGTTCGAGAAGTTCTTGAAGCCGACGCTCTCCTTCCAGCCCTGCGGGAGCCGGTCGTTGGGGTCGGCCAGGTTGACCCACGACGCGTTGTTCGGGCCGTACACCTTCGCGGGCTGCCCGTCGGCGACCGGCCGGCTGTCGGTGAGCCGGTCGGTGCTCGCGTCGTAGCTGACGGCCGGCTTGCCCTCGAACGCCTCGGACAGGCCCACCCGCTTGATGGCGGCCCCACCGCCCGTCGGGACGGAGAAGTCGTCGAGGTCCTGGCGGCCGTTGACCTCGCGACCGTTGAGGATCGTGTAGCCCTTGACCGCGGTGACCTTCCCGGTCAGGCCGGCGGTCACGTCGCCGGCCGGCAGCTCGGTGAGGCCGTCCTTGGTCCCCGCGTAGACCTTCTTGGTCGTCGGGTCGGTCAGGATGTAGACCGGGTCGCCGGTGGCCTTGTCGTCACCGGCCTTGACCGCGACGCTCAGCGCGTAGCGGGGCTTGCCGGGCACCTCCTCCACCGAGGAGCCGACGATGGCCGCGACCGACTCCTCCTTGCTCAGGCTGTGGCCGTCGCCCCAGTTCGTGAACGCCGTGGCGCCGGTGAAGACGGCCGGCCAGATCTGGAAGGCGAGGAAGAAGACGAGGCCGGGGAACAGGTACTTTGCCGGGACGTTGCGCCGCGTGGAGTACACGAGGAGCACCGCCAGACCGACGAGCCCGAGCACCACGGTGCCGATGAGCTGACCGTTGGCGGCGAACAGGCCGGCCATGTAGACGACGGCGGCCAGGACGACCGCGATGACGACCCACTTGAGCACGACGTAGGGAGAGCGACTCATCGTTGAATCTCCGTCGGGAGGGAAGGGCTGGGGGCGGTGGTCCGCGGGCGGTGGCCGGCTGTCTCTTATACACATCTGACGCTGCCGACGACGGA
>NZ_JBPGXG010000050.1:0-27685 GCF_056755255.1 Monashia sp. HAY1-5C
TCCGTCGTCGGCAGCGTCAGATGTGTATAAGAGACAGCCCTCGGGGGTGGCCGCCCGTCGGCGTGGCTCACGTGCTCATGCCGGCTCGCGCCGGCTGGAGCCGGCTGGAACGCGGTCAGGCCGTGACGCTCGTGTAGCGCAGGTAGGGCTTGACCTCCTCGACCGCGTCGTCACCGAAGCGCTCGCGGGCGTCGGCGGTCGACAGGGTCGGGGCGACGATGACGCGCTGGCCCTCGCGCCAGTCGGCCGGCGTCGAGAACGGGCCGCGGTCGGTCAGCTGGAGGGCGTCGACGGCCCGGACGATCTCGTCGAAGTTGCGCCCGACGCTCTTGGGGTAGGTGAGGCTGAGCCGCACCTTGTTCGAGGGGTCGATGACGAACACCGAGCGGACGCTCGAGGTGTCGCCCTCGCCCGGGTGGATCATGCCGTACAGCTCGGAGACGGTGCGGTCCTCGTCGCCGATGATCGGGTAGGCCACGGCCGCGCCGCCGACCTCCTCGATGTCGCCCTTCCACTCGTCGTGCTTGTCGGTCGGGTCGACCGAGACGGCGAGCACCTTGACGTTGCGCTTGGACCACTCGTCCTCGAGCGCGGCGACCCGGCCGAGCTCGGTCGTGCAGACCGGCGTGAAGTCGGCCGGGTGGCTGAACAGGACGGCCCACGTGCCGTCCTTCCAGTCGTGGAAGCTGATCTGGCCCTCGGTGGTGTCGGCGGTGAAGTCGGGGGCGACGTCGCCCAGTCGCGGTGATGCCATGGCTCGTCCTCTCGCGGTCGGGCGCACTCCACGCCCCGGTCTGCGAGCCATTGTGGCCACGAAACCATGCTTTGCGTTATGGGTGTCCAAATGTTGTGACGCCGGGGATGGTCGGGTGGCCCCGGCTCGGGCGGCCGCGGTGGTCGGGACGGCTCAGCGACGCTCGAGGTCGACGACGACCGGCAGGTGGTCCGACGGCACGGGCTCCCGGCCGCCGAGGTCGACGACGCGGGCATCCGTGGAGACGAGGTCGGGGGTCGTCAGCACCCAGTCGACGCGCGGGCCGCCGGGCACGACGGGGCCGAGCGCGGGGAAGGTGCCGGGGGTCGCGGCCGTGACGTGCGGTGCGACGGCGTCGACGAGACCCGCGTCGAGGAGGGCGGCGTGCGGCTCGGAGGCTCCCGCCTCGGCGTTGAAGTCGCCGAGGAGGACGCTCGGGTCGTGGCCCAGGCTGCCGGCGAGGAGGCGCGCCCCCTCCAGCCGGGCGAGCTCGCTGACGTCGTCGAGGTGGGCGTTGACGAAGGTGTACGTCGTGTGGTCGCCGGCGTCCCGGAGCCGGACCGTCGTCGCCGTGCGAGGGTAGGCGGCCCCCCACGCCGTCGAGCCGGGCACCTCGGTGCGGTCCGAGAGCCACCAGGTGCGCCACGAGAGCAGGTCGAAGCGCGCGGTGTCGTAGATGACGGCCGTGAACTCGTCGTTGCGGGCCCCGAGCCGGCCCTCGCCCAGCCATCCGTACCGGCTCGGCAGGTGGGCGGCGAGGTCGTCGAGCATGCGCGCCGACGCCTCCTGGGTGCCGAGCACGTGCGGCCCGAGCTCCTCGATGACCGACACGACGCCCTCGAGGCGGTCCGGCCAGTGCGGCGGCTCGAGCGCCGTCTCGGTGCGCAGGTTCCACGTCATGACACGCATCGTCCGATCCTGCCCCACGCCGAGCGCCTGCGACAGGTTCACGGTCCGCCGGCCCCGGCGCCGGGCGCGTGGCAGGGCCCTCGTCGGTGGGAACGTCTCCTGCACGCCATCCGGCTGTGGGATGCTGACCGGCCGTGAGCCCTTCGTCGCCGAACCCCGAGGACGACCGGTCCTCGGCCTACCAGCTGCCGCCGCCGCCCGGCTCCGGCCCCCAGCTCCCGCAGGTCCCGCCCGCGCCCGCCGGGACGCCCTTCACGGTGCCCGGACCCCCCGCCATGGCCTCCCACGGCGGCCCGCCGTCCACCGACGCCGGCCCGACCGTCGGCCCGTACGGCGCCTACCCGGAAGCCTTCGCCCCACCCCCGGGTCCCGACGGGCGCGAGCACCGCCCCGGCACGAACGGCCTGGCCATCGCCGCCCTGTGCTGCGGCATCGCCGGGCTGCTGCCCGTGGCGGCCGTCGTCGGCATCGTGCTCGGCGTCGTGGCGCTGAACCAGCTGCGACGCGTCGTCCAGAACGGTCGCGGCATGGCCGTCGCGGGGATCGTCCTGGGCTCGCTGTGGCTGCTCGGCTGGGGCGCCCTCCTCGCGATCGGCATCGCCTCCGACTCGAGCGGGTCGGGTGGCACGAGCCCGTCGCCCCGCCAGTCCGGCCACCAGGTCAGCGTCGCCGACCTCAAGGCCGGGGACTGCTTCGACGACGACTCGACCGGCGAGGACGAGGAGGTCGGGGACGTCACCGTCGTGCCGTGCACGACGGCGCACACGAGCCAGGTCATCACCGTCTTCGACCTGCCCGCGGGCTCCTACCCGGGCAAGGACAAGGTCGTCGCGGCCGCCGAGAAGGGCTGTCGCGACAAGGGCGACCCCCTCGTGCGCGAGGACCGCATGGAGGAGGTCGAGCCGAGCTTCATCTACCCCTCCGACGCGTGGACGTGGTCGGAGAGCCGGACGATCCAGTGCCTCGCCGACGCGCGGACCGGAACCGTCATCGGCAGCGTCCTCAAGTAGCACCACACGAGCCGAGGCCCCCTTCTGTGCGGAAGGGGGCCTCGGCGTCAGGCGTGGTCCCGCGTCGCGGGGCGTCGCGGGCAGTTGCGGGTCAGCGGGGCTCCTCGCCGCGGATGAAGGCCTCGAGCTTGGCCCGCCCGACCGTGTCCTCGCGCTGCTCCGGCGGCGACTTCATGAGGTAGGACGACGCCGACAAGAGTGCGCCGCCGATGCCGCGGTCCTTGGCGATCTTCGCCGCGCGGATGGCGTCGATGATGATGCCGGCCGAGTTGGGGGAGTCCCACACCTCGAGCTTGTACTCGAGGTTCAGCGGCACGTCACCGAAGGCGCGACCCTCGAGGCGGACGTAGGCCCACTTGCGGTCGTCGAGCCAGGCGACGTAGTCCGACGGGCCGATGTGGACGTTGCGGTCGTCCTTCTTGCCGGCGAGCGGGCCGCTGAGGTTGGACGTGACGGCCTGCGTCTTGGAGACCTTCTTGGACTCGAGACGCTCGCGCTCGAGCATGTTCTTGAAGTCCATGTTGCCGCCGACGTTGAGCTGGTACGTGCGGTCCAGCACGACGCCGCGGTCCTCGAAGAGCTTGGCCATGACGCGGTGCGTGATCGTCGCACCGACCTGGCTCTTGATGTCGTCACCGATGATCGGCACGCCCGCGGCCTCGAACTTCGCGGCCCACTCCGGGTCGGAGGCGATGAAGACCGGCAGGGCGTTGACGAAGGCGACGCCCGCGTCGATGGCGCACTGCGCGTAGAACTTGTCGGCGGCCTCGGAGCCCACCGGCAGGTAGGAGACGAGGACGTCGGCCTTCGCGTCCTTGAGGGCCTGCACGACGTCGACCGGCTCGGCAGCCGACTCGTCGATCGTCTGCCGGTAGTACTTGCCGAGCCCGTCGAGCGTGTGGCCGCGCTGGACCGTCACACCCGTCGTGGGCACGTCGGTGATCTTGATCGTGTTGTTCTCCGAGGCGCTGATGGCCTCGGAGAGGTCCTTGCCGACCTTCTTGTCGTCGACGTCGAACGCGGCGACGAACTGCACGTCGCCGACGTGGTACTCACCGAACGTCACGTGCATGAGGCCGGGGACGGTGCCGGTGGCGTCAGCGTCCTTGTAGTACTCGACGCCCTGCACGAGCGAGCTCGCGCAGTTGCCGACGCCGACGATGGCGACGCGTACGGATCCCATGGATCACTCCTTGTGGTTGGTGGTGCTCGGGTGGTTCGTGCTCGGGGTGGTGCTGCTCGTGGGGGTCGTGCCGGTGGGCTCGTCGAAGGCCGCCGGGCCGGGGTCGAGGGCCGCGCGCCGCTCGGCGACGATGAGCTCCTCGAGCCAGCGGACCTCGCGCTCGGCCCGCTCCTCGCCGTGCTGCTGGAGGGCCAGCGTGTAGCCGTCCATCCGCTCGCGGTTGCGGGTGGAGGCGTCGCGGATGTTCGCGAGCCGCTCCTCGAGGCGGGAGCGCCGACCCTCGAGGATGCGCAGCCGCACCTGCGCCTCGGTCCGGGAGAAGAAGGCGAACCGCACGTCGAAGTCGTCGTCGTCCCACGCGTCCGGGCCGCTCGCGGCGACGAGGTCCTGGAAGTGCTCCTTGCCCTCCGCCGTGAGCTCGTACGTGATGCGCGGGCGGCGGCCGGTCCCGGCGGCCGGTTCCTCGGTCTCGTGGATCCAGCCGGACTCGACGAGGTGGCGCAGCGCGGGGTAGAGCGAGCCGTACGAGAGCGCCCGGAAGATGCCGAGGGCCGTGGTCAGCCGCTTGCGCAGCTCGTACCCGTGCAGCGGACCGTCGTGCAGGAGCCCGAGCACCGCGAACTCGAGCAGCGTCGCGCGGCGGCTCGCGGGGCGGGAGGACTTCGGCACGATCGCCACTGTACATGCAGATATATCGGCGCGATACATCATGCCGACGCATCACGGTGACAGGGTCGCGCGCTTCGTCCCCCATACCCGGGTCGACACGTGGAGCGCCTGTGCAGGCCCTGTGAGGTCCGTCGTCCCGTTTGGCCGTCCGGCGCTGCGTCGGGTCATACTGATGAGCGGCCCGGGGCGGAAGCTCGGGCCACATCGCTGAAACGGAGTGGATGAGTGAGTCCGAGCAGGCACGAGGTCCGTGCCGCCCAGCTGGCGGCCTCGAAGGGCGGCACGCGCGGCGCCGGCAGCGGTCGGGGCGACGGTCGGGGCAGCGGCGCCGGCGCGGGACGCAGCGGCTGGCGCACGTGGGTCGTCGGCACCCTCAAGTGGGGGTCGATCGCGGGCGCCGTGCTCTTCGTCCTCGGTGTCATCGGCGTCTTCATCGCCTACAACAAGATCGACATCCCGGCCGCGAACGAGATCGCCAACCGCCAGGTCTCCATCGTCTACTACGCCGACGGCAAGACCGAGCTGGACCGCATCTCCTCCCAGGACGGCAACCGGGAGTCGGTCGACCTGAGCCGCGTGCCGAAGTTCGTCCAGGACGCGCACCTCGCCGCCGAGGACCGCACCTTCTACGCCAACAACGGCATCTCCGTCGGCGGCATCCTGCGTGCCGTCAAGACGAGCGTCACCGGCGAGGCCCAGGTGGGCGGCTCGACGATCACCCAGCAGTACGTCAAGAACTACTTCCTCACGCAGGACCGCACGATCTCCCGCAAGGCCCGCGAGATCCTCCTCGCCATCAAGATCGACGGCCAGCGCAGCAAGTCCCAGATCCTGCAGGACTACCTCAACACCATCTACTACGGGCGCGGTGCCTACGGCATCCAGAGCGGGGCCAAGGCCTACTTCGGCAAGGACGTCAGCAAGCTGACCATCCCGGAGGGCGCCGTCCTCGCCTCCGTCATCAACGCCCCGTCGCTCTACGACCCTGCGAACGGCCCCGGCGCCAAGGCCAACCTCGAGAAGCGCGTCGACTACGTCCTCGACGGCATGGTCTCGGAGGGCTGGCTCAGCCGGGCCGAGCGCGCCAAGTACACCGAGCTTCCGAAGATCCTGCCGTACAAGCCGAACCAGTTCTCGTCGGGACCCAACGGCTTCATCACCGCGCAGGTCAAGCGTGAGCTGATCGCCAACGGGCTGACCGAGCAGGACATCGACCAGGGCGGCCTGCGCATCACGACGACGATCGACAAGAAGGCCCAGAACGCGGCGATCACCGCGATGCAGGACAACCTGCCCAAGAAGGTCCAGGGCGGACTCGTCGCGATCAAGCCGGGCGACGGCGCCGTCATCGCCATGTACGGCGGCGCCGACTACCGGAAGAACCAGTTCAACTCGGCGACGCAGGCGATCATGCAGGGCGCCTCGAACTTCAAGCCCTTCGCCGTCCTCGCCGCGGTCCGCGACGGCATCTCGACGAAGACGAAGTTCGACGGCGACCAGCCGCAGGAGATCGACGGCACGAAGATCACGAACTTCGGCGAGCGCTCCTACGGCATGGTCGACATGCGCCGGATGATCGGCCGCTCGATCAACACCGCCTTCGTCAACCTCAACAACACCATCACCCCGAAGCTGACGCGTCAGGCGGCGATCGACGCCGGCATCCCGGAGCGGACGCCCGGCCTCGACGACACCCTGACGAACGTCCTCGGCACCGCCTCCCCGCACGTCATCGACATGGCGACCGCCTACTCGACGATCGCCGCGCAGGGGCTCCGGTCCAAGCCGTACTTCGTCAAGAGGGTCACCTCGACGACGAGCGACTTCAGCTACACCGCCAAGCCGCAGACGCGTCGGGCCTTCGACAAGGACGTCACGGCCGACGTCACCGACGCCATGACCTACACCGTCAAGGACGGCGGCACCGCGACCAAGCTCCAGCGGCTCGACCGCCCCGTCGCCGGCAAGACCGGTACGTCGTCGTACGCCAAGTCGATCTGGTTCTCGGGCTTCGTGCCGCAGCTGGCCGTGTCGATCGGCATGTACAAGCCGGACGCGAACGGCAACCCGCAGACCCTGACCGACGCCGAGGACACCAACCTCACCGGTGGCACCATCCCGGCCGACGTCTTCTACGACTTCATGAAGATCGTCATGGACGGGGTCCCGGTCCAGGACTTCCCGCCGCGGGCCGGTGTCGGCGACGACAAGGTCCCGACGCCGACGACGACCTTCACGCCGCCGCCGGACACGGCGACGCAGGAGACGACGACGACGCAGGCCCCGACGACGACGACCCGGACGCCGACGCCGACGAAGACCAAGGGCACCGGCAAGCCGACGCCGACCGACTCCCCGACGAACACCGTGACCGTCCCGCTGCCGTTCCCGTCCACCACCACCAAGGGCGGCGGTGGCGGTGGCGGCGCCGGTGGGTGAGTCCCGGTGACGCGGTCGCACGCCTGGCGGGACGGCCCCGGCCGGCGCGGTGACCTCCTGCGCCGTGACGACCTCGCCCGCCGCGGTGACCCGGTCGTCACCGCGGCGTCGGAGGTCATCGGTGGTCCGCGCGGCCGCTACGCGGCGGCCCGCGAGCTGCCGTGGGTGCTGACGGCTGCCGTGCTCTCCGCACTCACGGCCGTGACGGCCGGCCTCGGCATCCTGCTCCGGGCGCCCTGCCTGCGCACCGGGTTCACCGGTGACACGCAGTTCTGGAGCGCGTGCTACGCCGATCTGCCGAACGCCTACCGGGACGGCAACGTCAAGGCGGGGCTGGCGGCCTTCCTGCAGGGCGGGTCCGCCGCACCGACCACCGGGCAGCCGCCCCTGACCGGCCTGGCCCTGACCGCCGTCGCGAGCCTCGTGCCCGACGAGGGATCACTGCGCAGCCGGGCCGCCTGGTACTTCGCGCTGTGGTCCGTGCTGCTGACCCTGCTGCTGCTGCTCGTCGTCTGGCTCGTCGCGTCGTCGGCGTGGTCCTCGTTCTCGGCCGCCCACGTGGCCGTGTCCCCGGTTGCCGCCCTCGTCGGGTTCGTGTCGGCCGACCTGCTCGGCGTCGCGCTCGCGAGCGCCGGCCTGTGGGCGTGGTCGCGCCGGCGTCCGACCCTGGCCGGCGTCCTCCTCGGTGCAGCCGTCGCCGCACGCAGCTACCCCGTGCTCCTCGTCGTCGCCATCGGCCTGCTGTGCCTGCGGTCGGGGCGGATGCGCGCCTTCGGCCGGCTCGCGCTCTACGCGTTCCTCACCTTCGGCGGCATCCTGTCCGCCATCTCCTTCCTCAACCCGGCGGCGGCCGCCTCGGCCTACCTCGGGTGGTCCTCGGCGCCGGCCGGCTACGGCTCGCCGTGGCTGTTGCCACAGCTGGCCGGGCATGCCATGGCCGCCGGCGTCGTGACCGCCCTGGCGGCGTTCGGCTGGCTCGTCGCCGTCCTCGCCGGGGCGGTCCTCGCCCTGTCGTCGTCCCGCCGGCCGACGGTCGCCGAGGTCTCGCTCGTCATGGTCGGCATCGTCCTCGTCACCGGCAAGTCGTTCACGGTGCAGAGCTCGCTGTGGCTCCTGCCCCTCGTCGCGTGGTGCGCCTACCAGTGGCGCGACCACCTGCTCTGGGCCCTGGCGGAGGCGCTCAACTTCGTCGCCGTGTGGCTGACCATCGCGGCCACGACCGTGCCGGACCGCGGCATGCCCCCGGCCTGGTACTCCCTCTTCTCGATGCTGCGGGTCGTCGCGGTGCTGTGGCTCGTGGCCGTGGCCTGGCTGCGGGCCCGTGACCGGTGGGGACGCCGTGGCACGGCCGAGGACCCGGCGCCCGAGCACGACGACCTCGCCGGCCCGCTGGCCGGCGCCGAGGACCGGCTCATCGTCCGCTTCGCCTGACGTCCGATTTCCGCGGACCCCGGCCCGCCGGGTAGTCTTGCCGGGTTCGCCGTGCGCCCCGGTGGCCTGTGGAGAAGCCCGACACCTGTCGGCCCCATCTGCTTGGCTGTGACCCGAGGCTCGCGGCGGGACGTTTGCAACCCTCCTGTCACGGGAACGACCCGTGACCGCCGAGACCAGAGGAGGTGGGTTAGAAGCATGCGTCAGTACGAACTCATGGTCATCCTCGACCCCGAGACCGAGGAGCGCACCGTCGGCACGACGATGGACCGCTTCCTGACCGTCGTGAAGAACGGTGGTGGCAGCGTCGACAACTTCGACATCTGGGGCCGTCGTCGCCTCGCCTACGACATCAAGAAGAAGTCCGAGGGCATCTACGCCGTCGTCAACTTCACCGCCGAGCCGGCCGTGGCCCAGGAGCTCGATCGTCAGCTGAACCTCAGCGAGTCGATCATGCGCACCAAGCTGCTCCGCCCCGGCGCCTGACCACGCACCGATCACGCACGCGCTGATCACCCGCTGATCACACCCGCGCGATCACCCTCGGGCTCACCACCGAGTCCCAGCCCCCGAGCGTTCGCTCCGATCACCCAGCGAAGGACTGATCCATGGCAGGCGACACCGTCATCACCATCATCGGCAACCTGACCGCCGACCCCGAGCTGCGGTTCACGCCGTCGGGTGCAGCGGTCGCGAACTTCACGGTGGCCTCAACGCCCCGGATGTTCGACCGCCAGAGCAACGAGTGGAAGGACGGCGAGACGCTGTTCATGCGCTGCTCCATCTGGCGCGACGCGGCGGAGAACGTCGCCGAGTCGCTCCAGCGCGGCATGCGTGTCATCGCCTCGGGTCGCCTCAAGTCCCGGTCGTACGAGACGAAGGAAGGCGAGAAGCGCACCGTCGTCGAGATGGACGTGGACGAGATCGGTCCCTCGCTCCGTTCGGCCACCGCGAAGGTCAACAAGACCCAGCGTGGCGGCGGAGGCGGTTTCGGGGCCGGCCAGCAGGGCAGCGGCTGGAGCGGTGGCCAGGGTGGCGGTCAGGCCGAGGACCCGTGGGCGACCGGTGGTGGCCAGGGTGGCCAGGGTGGCGGCCAGCAGGGCGGCGGCTGGGGTGCTCCCGGCGGTGCCCAGGGTGGCCAGGGTGGTCAGCCGAGCGGCGGTAACCAAGGTGGTGGCTGGGGCCAGGCCCCCAGCTACGACGAGCCGCCGTTCTGATCGGACGCTGATCGGTCGCTGATCCGAAGCGGATCCCGTCGCCGGCCCGACCGGCATCCGCCGCCTCGCGCGGCACCACACCAGAGATCGAAGACCCATCCCGGGGCGCAGACCCCGGGCTCTCATCACGAAGGAGAGCACCACGATGGCAAAGCCCGTTGTGCGCAAGCCCAAGAAGAAGGCCAACCCGCTCAAGGCGGCGAAGGTCGAGAACATCGACTACAAGGACACCGCGCTGCTGCGCAAGTTCATCTCCGACCGCGGCAAGATCCGCGCGCGTCGCGTGACCGGGGTGTCCGTCCAGGAGCAGCGTCTCATCGCCACGGCCGTCAAGAACGCCCGTGAGATGGCCCTGCTGCCCTACTCGAGCTCGGCTCGCTGAGTCCGTTCCGCTCGAGAACCAGGAGAACAGATATGAAGCTCATCCTCACGCACGAGGTCACCGGCCTCGGTGCTGCCGGTGACGTCGTCGAGGTCAAGGACGGTTACGGCCGCAACTTCCTGCTCCCGCGCGGTCTGGCGACCCCGTGGACCAAGGGCGGGCAGAAGCAGGTCGACGCCCTGACGAAGGGCCGCGAGGTCCGCTCGATCAAGGATCTCGACACCGCCAAGGGCATCAAGGGCCAGCTCGAGGCCACGGCCGTCACGGTCGAGGCCCGTGCCGGCCAGTCCGGCCGCCTCTTCGGCGCCGTCAGCAACGGTGACATCGCCGACGCGGTCAAGGCCGCCGGTGGTCCCGAGCTCGACAAGCGCAAGATCGAGGTCAAGCAGGCCATCAAGACGACCGGCTCCTACGAGGCCACCGTCCGCCTGCACCCGGAGGTCTCCGCGACGCTGAAGTTCGACGTCGTCTCCGCCTGACCCAGGCACTGCACGGCCGAAGGGGCCGGGAACCGCACGACGCGGTTCCCGGCCCCTTCGCCGTGTCCCCGTGTCCGGGTCGCTGGGATCCGACGCCTCGTCAGGCGTCGCGGGTCCGCAGGCGGCACGGGTCGGCGGGCGGCAGGGGCCATCACACCGGTCGAGGGCGTCAGGTCGAGTCGCGCACGACGAGCTCGGTGCCGAGGACCCGGATGCGCTCGACCTCCTCGCCGGCCAGCAGCCGCAGCAGCGTGTCGGCCATGACGACGCCCATCTCCTGGGCCGGCTGCGCCACGGTCGTCAGCCGCACCTTGCCGCGCGTGGCGTACTTGCTGTTGTCGAACCCGACGACGGCGACGTCCTGGGGCACCCGCAGCCGGCGTTCCTCGAGGGCGAGCAGCACACCGCTCGCCATGAGGTCGCTCGCGACGAACACGGCGTCGACGTCGGGGAACCGGTCGACGAGGGCGAGGCCGGCCCGGATGCCGCCGGCCTCGGTGAAGTCGCCGTGGACGAGCCGCTCGTCCGACAGCCCCGCCTCCCGCATCGCGTCGCGCCAGCCCTGCTCGCGGTCGACGGCGGCCGGCATGTCGGTCGGTCCGGTGATCGTCGCGATGCGCCGGTACCCGCGCTCGACGAGGTGCCGGGTGGCCTGGACGCCGCCGAGCCGGTTGTCGACGTCGATGTAGTAGTCGGCCGGGTTGGCCACCTGTCCGAGCGGCCGGCCACCGAACACGACCGGCAGCGAGCGGCCGAGGGAGGCCAGGAAGTGGTCGCCGGAGTGGTGCGACACGACGATGGCCCCGTCGACGTTCCCGCCGAGCAGGTACCGACGCGTCTTGTCCGACGGGCTGCTCGGATGCGTCAGCTGCAGGTTGAGCACGTACTCGCTCGCGTCGAGGCGGTCGCTGATGCCCTGCACGACGTCGGCGAAGTAGGGGTCGCCGAAGAACCGGTGGGCATCTTCGGGCACGACGAGCGCGATCGACATCGTGGCCCGTGCCACGAGCGAGCGGGCCGCCCGGTTCGGGACGTAGTTCAGCTCGGCGATGGCCTTCTCGACGACGGCGAGCACGTCCGGGCTGACCCTCGGGGACCCGTTGATGACGCGCGACACCGTCGCCCGCGACACGCCGGCAACGCGCGCGACCGCCTCGAGCGTCGGGCGCTCGGATGCGGCGCCCACGCCCGTGGTCGGTCGCGTGGCCGTGCCGTCACTCATGCCTCGGTGTCTCCTGCCGGCCGGCGGGGCCGGTCCTGCTCGTCGGTGTCGGTCCTCGTCCCAGTCTCGGCTCCGGCGGCGTCGACCGCCTCGGCGTCCGCAGGGTGGCCGGTCGGCAGGACCCGGCTCGCGATGACCCGGGCGAGGTCGAGGGCGCTCGCCTTCGGCGTCCGCACCTGGGTGTCGTAGTCGACCCGGACGATACCGAAGCGCTTGGCGTAGCCCCACGCCCACTCGAAGTTGTCGAGCAGCGACCAGTAGAAGTAGCCACGGACCGGCACGCCCGCCTCGACGGCGTCGAGGACGGCGCCGAGGTGGGCCCGCACGTAGGCGACGCGGTCGGCGTCGTCGACGAAGCCGTCAGCGTCGGGGACGTCGTCGAAGGCCGCGCCGTTCTCGGTGACGTGGAGCGGGACCCCCGCCGGGCCGGTGTACTCGTCGTGCAGGCGGTGCAGCAGGCGCGTCAGGCCGTCGGGCTGGATCTCCCAGTCCATCGCGGTGACCGGCAGGCCGCGGGGGTGCCGGAACGCCGAGTCCGCCGCGGGGAAGGGCGAGCGGGTGTGGCGGCCGCCGTTGACGTTGGCATCGAGGGCCACCGGAGGCTCCCAGTGCGCCACGGCCTCGCCGTTGTAGTAGTTGACGCCGAGCACGTCGATCGGCGTCGCGATGACGGCGAGGTCACCGTCGCGCACGTGCTCCTCGAGCCCCAGGCCCCGCACGTCCTCGAGCAGGTCGGCGGGGTAGGCGCCGCGGAACACCGGGTCGAGGAAGACGCGGTTCATCTGGGCGTCGACGCGTCGGGCCGCGTCGACGTCGCGGGGGTCGGTGGGGTCGAGCGGGTCGGCGACGGTGAAGTTGAGGGTCAGACCGAGCTCGAGCGACGCGTCCCGGGCGCGGAGCTCCTCCACGACGCGGCCGTGCCCCAGAAGGAGGTGGTGGGCGGCGGCGAGGCCGTCGCGCACCGAGGTGCGGCCGGGCGCGTGCATCCCGGCGGTGTAGCCGAGGAAGGCCGAGCACCAGGGCTCGTTGAGGGTCGTCCACGTGCGGACGCGGTCGCCGAGACGGTCGTGGACGGCCGCGGCGTACTCGACGAAGCGGTCGGTCGTCTCGCGGGAGGTCCACCCGCCGCGGTCCTCGAGGGCCTGGGGCAGGTCCCAGTGGTAGAGCGTCAGCCACGGCGCGATGCCGGCCGCGAGCAGCTCGTCGACGACCCGCTCGTAGAAGTCGAGACCGGCCGGGTTGACCGTGCGGCCGTCGGGCACGACGCGCGACCACGACGTCGAGAACCGGTAGGACTGCAGTCCGAGCCGGCGCATCAGCGCGATGTCCTCGGGGAACCGGTGGTAGAAGTCGCAGGCGACGTCACCCGTGTCGCCGTCGACGACGGCGCCGGGGGTGTGCGAGAACGTGTCCCAGATCGAGTCGAGCCGACCGTCCTCGTGCCGCGCGCCCTCGATCTGGTAGGCGGCCGTCGCGACGCCGACGACGAAGTTCTCCGGCACCGGGCGACCTTGCGCGACAGCATGGTTCGCGCTGGCAAGGGAGCGGTTGCCAGTGGAGTGGATGGTCTGGCTGGTCTGGGTGGACGTGGTGGGGGCGGTCATCCCTTGACTGCTCCTTGCATGATGCCGGACACGAGCTGCTTGCCGGCGAAGACGAACAGGACGATGAGGGGCAGCGCCATGAGCACCACGCCGTTGAGCACGAGCGAGTAGTCGACGAAGTAGGCGGCCTGCAGCTGTTGCAGGGCGACCGGCAGGGTGGGGTTGCCGGGGTCGAGGATGATGAAGGGCCAGAAGAAGTTGGTCCACGTCGCGATGAAGGTGAACAGGCCGAGCATCGCGGCGCCGGGCCGTGCCGCGGGCAGCGCCACCGACCAGAAGGTCCGCAGCGTCGAGGCACCGTCGACGCGCGCCGCCTCGATGAGCTCGTCCGGCAGCGCCTCCTGCAGGTACTGCGTCATCCAGAAGACGCCGAAGGCACTCACGGCGCTCGGCAGGATGACCGCCCAGAGGCTGCCGATCCAGCCGAGCCGGCTCATGACGATGAACAGCGGCACGATGCCCAGCTGCGTCGGCACGGCCATCGTCGCGACGACGAAGACGAGCAGTCCGGTGCGCCCCCGGAAGCGCAGCTTGGCGAAGGCGAAGCCGGCCAGGGCCGAGAAGAGCACGACGAGCAGCGCCACCGTCGAGCTGACGAGGATGCTGTTGCCGAGCGCCTTCCAGAAGGGGATCGAGCCGGCGACCGTCGCCGCGTTCTGCAGGAAGTGCCCGCCCGGTACGAACGAGTACGGGTCGCGCACGATCGCGGCGGCGTCCTTGCTGCCGATGACGAAGGACCACCAGAGGGGGAACGCCGACGCGACGAGGACGACGGCGAGGAAGGCGTAGGCCGCGGGGCCGGCCTGGGTGCGGCGCACGAGCGCCGTGCTGCGGCGCAGGGTCGGGGTGCTCATCGTGATCCCTTCGAGGCGATCCGGCGGGTGACGAGGAAGTTGAGGACCGCGAAGAGGACGACGACGAGGAAGAGCATCCAGGCCACGGCGGCCGCGCGGCCGAAGTTCTTCTGCGTCCAGCCCAGCTGGTAGAGGTAGAGCGTCAGCGTCTGCCACTGGCGGTTGGCGCCGCCGAGCCCGTACTGGTCGTACATCCGTGGTTCGTCGAAGATCTGCAGGCCGCCGATCGTCGAGGTGATGACGACGAAGATGATCGTCGCGCGCAGCTGCGGGACGGTGATCGCCCAGAACGTGCGGATGCGCCCGGCGCCGTCGATGAGGGCGGCCTCGTAGTAGTCGCGCGGGATCGCCTGCATCGCGGCGAGGAAGATGAGCGCGTTGTAGCCGGTCCAGCGGAAGTTGACCATGGTCGCGATGGCCAGGTGGCTCGGCAGGACGTCCTTGTGCCACTGCACCGGGTCGAGGCCGACGAGGCCGAGCAGGTGGTTGACGAGGCCGAACCGGTCACCGAAGAGGTCGCTGAAGACGAGGGCGACCGCGACGGGGGCCACGACGTACGGCAGCAGGACGCCCATGCGCCAGAAGGTTCGGGCCCGCAGCCCGCTGTCGAGGGCCGCGGCGATGAGCAGCGCCGCGACGACCTGGGGGACGCTGGAGAGCAGGAAGATGCTCAGCGTGTTCTTCAGCGCGTTCCAGAAGTAGGGCTGGGCCAGGACGTCGGTGTAGTTCTTCAGGCCGACGAAGTCGCCCTGCCCGCCGATGAGGCTCCACCGGTGCACCGAGACGTACGCGGTGTAGAGCAGGGGGAACAGCCCCACGACGGCGAAGAGGACGAAGAACGGGCTGACGTACGCGTAGGGGGACGCCTTCTCGTCGACGCGGGTCAGGCGGCGGCGCCAGCCGGCGCGCGGTGCGAGGGGGGAACGCGCCACGACGCCGACCGGCTGACCGGGTGACGCCTCCATGAGGCGCCCGGCATCACCGGGCGCGCCGGGCGCATCGGAGGCGCCGGGCGTGCCCGGTGTGCCGGGTGTGCTGGGCTGACGCTGGGCGGGGGACTGGACGGTCATGGGCGGTCCGCTTCGTCGGGCGGGCGGCCCGGTGCCGGGTGTGGTCACCGGGCCGCCCACGTGTCGGAGGGTCTGGCCGGCGTCAGCCGAGCGCCTTGACGTCGGCGACCCACGTGTCCCACGACGCCTGGGGTGCCGTGCCCTGCTCGACGCGGGTCAGGGCCTGCTGCATGGCGTCGTTGATGGCGAAGTAGTGGGCGCCCTTGTAGGGCGAGACCGTGACGGCCTTGGCGCGGTCGGCGAAGATCTGCCCGGTGGGGGCGTCGTTGAACGAGGCGACCTTGAAGGACAGGAGGTCCTGGCTGTCGAGCGCGGCCTTCTGGCTCGGGAACGCGCCGACCTTCTTGAAGGCCTTGACCTGCTGCTCGGGCGCGGTCAGCCAGGCGGCGAGCTCCTGGGCCTCCTTGGGGTGCTGGCTCTGCTTGGGCACCACGAGGTAGCTGCCACCCCAGTTGCCGCCGCCACCGGGGAAGGTGTTGGCGACGTCCCAGCCCTTGACGCCCTTGGCGTTGCCCTCGATGATGCCGACCATCCAGCCGGGGCAGAGCATCGTGGCGAACCCGTCCTTCTGGAACGAGGCGGTCCAGTCGTCGCCCCACTGCTGAAGCTTGGCCGAGAGGCCGTCGGTGATGCCGGCCTGGACGACCTGGTCGTAGAGCTTCCTGACCTCGGGGTTGTCCGTGGCGGTGATGCTGTCGTCGGCCGGGTTCTCGTAGGCGGCCTGGACCTGGTTGACCATGCCCTGGTAGGTGGCGCCGATGCTGTCGAAGAACGGCACCTTGGACTTCGCTGCGAACTGCTTTCCGGCGGCGAAGTAGCTGTCCCACGTCGTGCCGAACAGCTTGGCGACCGCTGCCCGGTCGCTCGGGAGGCCGGCCTTCTTGAACAGGTCGCTGCGGTAGCAGATGGCCTCGGGACCGGAGTCGGTGCCGTACCCGATGAGGTGGCCGTCGGCGTCGGTGGCAGCCTTGGCCTTCCAGTCGAGCCAGCGGCCCTGCACGTCGGGGCTGTTGAGGTCGGTGAACTTGTCGGAGTACTGGAGCATCTCGGGGAGCCAGTCGACCTCGACCGCCTCGACGTCGGCCATGCCGCTTCCGGCCGAGAGGCGGGTGAAGAAGGTGTCGCGCGCCTCGTTGGAGGTGGCGGCCTTCTTGTGGGTGACCTTGATGTTCGGGTGGGTCTTCTCGAACTCGGGGATGAGGTCCTCGTAGCCGAACTGGTTGAAGGTCGCGAGGGTCAGGGTGACCGGGCCACCGGCCCCGCCCGCCTGGGTCGCGGGTCCGTTGTCGGCGCTGCCCGAGCTGCACGCGGTGAGCGCCAGCAGTCCGACGGTGAGGGTGGCGAGCGCGACGTTCCGGGGACGCGTCAGGCGGATGCCGGTGCGGGTGGTGCGGGCTGTCATCGGAGAGCTCCTTCGGTCTCTGCCCAGTGTGGGTGTGGGAGCGCTCTCCCTGCGGGAGGAACGGCCGTGAGAGCGCTCTCACGGGAGAGGATGGAGCCGGTTCCGGCCGACCGTCAAGACTCGTGACCATTCCGTGACCGCGGACCGGGCCGGAACGGGGCGAATCGCCTCGCCCTCGTCGAGGGGGTGCCGGTCCGGCTTGCCGCGTCTAGCGTTGTCCCATGGGACCGGCGCAGGAGCCCCGGGGCGAGGACGCCCGCCGCGCGAGTCACGACCTCGTGGCCATCGGCCGCGTCGGCGTGGACCTCTATCCACTGCAGCACGGGGTGACCCTCGACGAGGTCCGCACGTTCGAGAAGTTCCTCGGTGGCAGCGCCGCCAACGTGGCCGTCGCCGCGACCCGCCACGGCCGCCGCAGCGCGCTCGTCAGCGCCACCGCCGACGACGCGTTCGGCCGGTACGTGCACCGCGAGCTGCTCCAGCTCGGGGTCGACGACGCCTACGTCCAGACGGTCGTCGGCGGACCCCCGACGCCGGTCACCTTCTGCGAGGTGTTCCCTCCGGACCACTTTCCCATCTGGTTCTACCGGTACCCGATCGCGCCGGACCTGCTCGTCACCCCGGAATCCCTGCCGCTGCAGGCGATTCGCGATGCCGAGGTCTACTGGTCGACCGTGACGGGGCTGAGCCAGGAGCCGAGCCGCGAGGCGCACTTCACCGCGTGGCGCGAGCGCGGCCGCCGCCCCCTCACCATCCTCGACCTCGACCACCGCCCGACGCTCTGGCCACGTCCGCAGGACGCACCCCACCTCGTGCGCCAGGCGCTCGCCCACGTCACCGTCGCCGTGGGCAACGTCGGGGAGTGCGAGGTGGCCACCGGTGAGCGCGACCCCGAGCGTGCCGCCCGGGCGCTCATCGAGGCCGGCCTCGAGCTCGCGGTCGTGAAGCTCGGTCCGCGCGGCGTCCTCGCCATGACGCCCGGCGCCACGGTGCGCGTCGCGCCCTTCCCGGTGCAGGTCGTCAACGGTCTCGGTGCCGGGGACGCCTTCGGCGGCGCTCTCGTGCACGGGCTCCTCGCCGGCTGGGACCTCGAGCGGGTCCTGCACTTCGCGAGCGTCGCCGGCGCCATCGTGGCCGGCCGGCTCGAGTGCTCGACCGCGATGCCGACGACCGCCGAGGTGAGCGCGTTGCTGTCCGACGTCGCCGTCGTGGAGTGAGCCGGCGGGTTCGGCGCGGCGCAGCCGACCCAGGGGCCGGCCGTCCCGCCCTCGAGCGTCCCGGGGCAGAGAAAAACCCGCCCCCGCTGGTCACGTCGCCGAACTCGACCAGCGGGGGCGGGTGCCCTTGACACGGTGACCCGACAGGGGGAGGAGGTCACCGAGTCGCACAGGAGCAACTCACGAGAACGACTATGACCGGCCGACCTTAAAGAAGGCTGGGAAGCCCGTAGCAGTTCTCTTGGACCTGGGACCTTGGACCTTGGACCTTGGACCTGGACCTTGGACCTGGACCTGGACCCCGACCGGGACGTGGCCCGGGCGGGCAGGGCCCGCCGTGGGTATGCCGCTGGGGTCGCGTCGTCGCCGACGCCACGTCCGTACGACCGGCAGGAGCCCTGTGCAGACCTTCGTGCCCCACCCCGACTTCGCGGCCACGGCGCGCGCGCTCGACCAGCGTCGGCTCGGCAAGCAGCGTGTCGAGGTCATCCAGATCGTCCGGGCGCTCACCGTGCCGGGGTACGCGTGGGCGTCGCACCCGGCGGTCCTCATGTGGAAGGGCTACGAGGAGGCGCTCGGCCGCTACGGCCTGGCGATGTGCGAGGAGTGGGTGGCGCGCGGCTTCGACGACTCGTGCGCGGCGACCATCGTCGCGGACCTGAGGGCTGCCGGCGTCACGCGGCTGCGCGGCTACGAGCAGCTGCGCGCGGGCGGTGGGCTGCCGCCCTGGCTGTTCGACGACGAGGTGGCCCGCAGCCACCGTTCCGCGCTCGTGCGCAAGGACCCCGAGCACTACGCCCCGCTCTTCCCGGACGTGCCACCGGACCTGCCCTACGTGTGGCCGGTGCGCTCGGAGTCGGTGCTCGAGCGGGAACGTCGTCGGGTGGCCGCCGCTCGGCGTCGGGCCGAGGCGGCCGAGCGTCGGGCCGAGCAGCAGCGGGAGGCGAGCCGACGGCGTCGCAGCGCGGCGGCGAAGAAGGCGTGGCTGACGCGTCGGGACAACCGTCACGGGAACACCTGACCGGCGCCGGCCCTCGGGCGTGGGCGAAGGGACCGGCACCCGAGGCGCGTACGAGGCGCGACGCGGCGCTCCAAGGCGCGACCTGGCGCCATCTTGCGCTACGTCGCGCCGACGACCATCCAGTCGTCCTGGCGGCCCCGCCACCACAGGCCGGCGCCGCGGACCACCATGAACAGCGTGAACGCGAGCCACAGGACGACGACGTCGTGCACCGCCGAGCCGGTCGGCCCCACCGCCCGCACCGCGAGGACCACCGGCAGGTAGGCGAGGAGCGTCACGACCATGCCCCCGGCCAGCCAGCGCCCGTCGCCGGCGCCGATGAGCACGCCGTCGAGGACGAAGACGTAGCCGGCCACCGCCTGGCCGAGTCCGACGACGACGAGGGCCGCGCCGAGCGCGTCGCGCACCGCGGGGTCGCCGGTGAACAGAGCCGGCAGGACCCCGTGCAGCGCCGTCACGACGAGGCCGACCGCGAGGCCGCCCCACACCCCCCAGCGGACCATCGTGCCCATGGCGACGCGGACGCCTTCGCGGTCACCCGCGCCGAGGGCGCGGCCGGTGATGGCCTGGGCCGCGATGGCGAGCGCGTCGAGGGCGAAGGCGAGGAACGACCACACCGTCATCGCCACCTGGTGCGCTGCGAGGGTGACGTCGCCGAGCGACGCGGCCACCCACGTCGTGAGGAGCAGCGTGGCGCGGAGGGCGAGCGTACGCACGAGCAGCGGGACGCCGGTGCGCGCAGCGGCCAGGACGCGTCCCGGATGGGGCCGCAGGTTGGCGTGGCGTGCACGCGCCTTGACGAGCAGGGCGGTGACGAGCCCCGCTGCCATGCCGGTCTGGGCGATGACGGTGCCCCAGGCGGATCCGGCGATGCCCCAGTGCAACCCGTAGACGAAGGTGAGGTTGAGTGCGACGTTCGCACCGAACCCGACGACCGACGCGACGAGCGGGGTCGTCGTGTCCTGGAGCCCGCGGAGCACGCCGGTGACGGCGAGCACCACGAGCATCGCGGGCAGGCCGAGCGCGGAGATGCGCAGGTACGTCGTCGCCTGCTCGAGGACCTCCGGGGACGCGCCGAACGCGGCACAGATCGGGCGGGCCGCGAGGGCGGTGAGCACCGCCGTGCCCGCGCCGAGGCCGAGGGCGAGCCACAGGCCGTCGATGCCGGCGCCGATGGCCGCGCGGTCGTCGCCGGCGCCGAGGTGGCGGGCGACGACGCTCGTCGTGCCGTAGGCCAGGAAGACGAAGATGCCGGCGGCGGTCACGAGAGCCGCGCTCGCCACGCCGAGTCCGGCCAGCTGCGCCGTGCCGAGGTGGCCGACGATCGCCGAGTCGGCCAGGAGGAAGAGCGGCTCGGCGATGAGGGCCAGGAACGCCGGGACGGCGAGCCGGAGGATGTCGCGACGGTGCGTCGTCGGTGCGGGGGCGCTCATGCCTGCGCCACCCGGGCGGCGGCGGACGGGGCGTCGAGCGTGGGCGGGCCGAGGTGCTTGAGGGCCTCGCGGCGGGACAGTCCGGACAGGCCGGGATGCGCGGACACGAACGCGCGCACCCACGCGGGGTCGTGGCGCGCGTGGTCGCGCAGCGCCCAGCCGATCGCCTTGCGGATGAAGAAGTCCCGGTCCTCGATATTCGCCTCGATGGTGGCGGTGAGCAGGTCCTGGTCGAGGCGCGGCCCCGCACCGACCTGGCAGATGATCGAGGCTCGCCGCACCCACATCGAGTCGCTGCCGGACCAGTCGCGCATCCGCAACCCCTCGACCTGCGGAGCGCCGGCGAGCGTGTCGCGCACGAGGTGGGTCGCGATGTCGTCGACGACGTCCCACCAGGCGCCGGCGCGGATCAGCCTCTCCCACAAAGGCATCGCGTCGCTGTCGACCCAGTGCCGGTACGCGGGGTGACGCGCGAGGGCGAGGGCGGCGTACCACTGCTCACGGTGGGTGGCGGTGCGCCAGAGCTGCTCGATGGTGGCTTGCCACTGTTCGCGCGACTCCATCCGGAGGCGGGGGTCGCGCAGGAGGGGAGTCAGTGCAGCCTTGAGCCGGGGCGAGGTGAGGCCGGCGTACGGCAGCGCCGACTTCATGTAGCGCTGCTGGCCCGCGGCGCGCTCCGCGTCGGCGCCGGCGAGCAGAACGGTCCGCACCTCCGAGGCCAGGGCGGGGTGCGGTCCGGTCCTCATTGCTCCACGGTAGCGGCCGGGTCCGACGCCGCCGGCCCGTGATCGAAGCGTGAGCGCTTGACCGCGCGGCCGAGGTAGCCGAAGACCCACGGGCGCATGAGGCGGGGCAGGGGCGCATACGCCCGCTCGACCTCGACGAGGGCCAGTCCGGACCCCTCGACGAGCCGGTCGATCGGACGCGTCAGGTGGCACCCGTCGAACACGCGCCTCTGCAGGGGCTCGAGACGGCGCTGCCACCGACGAACGCCCTCGTCCCGGGCGACGCCGTGCTCGAGGAAGTGCAGGGTGCCGCCCTCCTTCAGCACGCGCCGCACCTCGTCGAGGGCCGCCGTCACGTCCGGGATCGTGCACAGGGTGAAGGTCGACAGGACCGCGTCGACGCTGGCGTCCGGGAGGCTGAGGCGTTGCCCGTCGAGGTCGCCGCGGACGATGGGGACCGAGCTGCGCGAGCGTCGCCCGGCGCCCAGCCGCCACCCCACGTCCGAGGGCTCGACCGCGACGATGCGCGTCACGGCGTCCGGGTAGAGGCCGACGTTGAGGCCACTGCCGAACCCGAGCTCGACGACGTCACCGCGCAGACCTTCGCAGGCGCGGGAGCGCAGTGCCCGGATGGACTCGTCCTCGCCACCGGCCGCGACGAGGCGCGGCGTCACCTGCTCGGCCCAGAAGCCCACGGCGGGCGCTCGCCGGCGTCGGCCGTCAGGCCGGGGTGCCGAAGCGGACGGCGTTGCGGGCGCGGGCCCGTTCGCGCTCGACGTCGCGGTCCTTGGGCGGGGCGCTCGTCGTCAGGTGGTCGAGCAGGTGCTGGGTGGCGTGGGCGATCGCCTCGACGGCCTCGTCGAAGGCGTGCTGGTTGGCCTGGCTGGGCCGGGTGCTGCCGCTCACCTTGCGCACGTACTGGAGGGCGGCGGCGCGGACCTCGTCGCTCGTGGCGGGCGGCTCGAAGTTGTGGAGCTGTCGGATGTTGCGGCACATGCTCCGAGGGTATGTCGCCCCGCCGTCGGGCAGCGCGTTCGCGGGCCGCGACGGCCGTCCGGGCGGGCGGATCTGTCGGGTGAGGCCTTGCGGACATGGAAGTTCGTAAAGTTTACTAACCTCCATGACGACCGCCCCGCCCCGCGCCGGACGCGTGTCCCCGCGCACCGCCGTGCTCCCCGCTCACGGCCGCCGGCACAACCTGTCGCTCGTGCTCCAGCTGCTCTACTCGGTCGGCGCGATGAGCCGTGCCGACCTCGCCCGCCGTCTGGGCATGAGCAAGGTGACCGTCTCGGACCTCGTCGCCGAGCTCGTCGACAGCGGCCACGCCGTCGAGCTCGGCCCCTCCGACGAGGTGCGCCCCGGCAAGCCGGCCCTGCTCGTCGACGTCAACCGCACCGGCCTGCAGGCCATCGGGGTCGACCTCGCGGCCCACGAGGTGCTCCGCGGCGCCGTCATGGACCTCGACGGCACCATCCTCGTGCGCGCCGAGCGCCCCATCGGCGAGGACTCCGGCCAGGCCGTCCTCGACTCCGTGCTCGACCTCGTCCACGAGCTCGTCGGGGCCGCGACGGCGCCGATCCTCGGGATCGGCATCGGCACGCCCGGCATCGTGGGCCCCGAGGGCGCCATCGACACCGCGCCCAACCTCGGCTGGACCGACGTGCCCCTGCGCGACGTCGTCGCCGGTGCCACCGACCTGCCCGTCTTCGTCGTCAACGACGCCGACGCCGCCGTGCACGCGCACTACACGCTCGGGGACGGCGGCGACGACCTCGTGCTCGTCAAGATCGGTCGCGGCGTCGGTGGTGGTGTCATCGTCGGCGGCCACCGCGTCCGCGGGGCCCACTTCGCCGCCGGCGAGATCGGGCACGTCACCGTCGGCACCGACGGCGGCGCACCCTGTCGTTGCGGCAAGGTGGGCTGCCTCGAGACGTGGGTGTCCGCCCCGCACCTGGAGAAGGCGCTCGCGACCTCGGGCGACGAGGCGCCCCTGCGGGAGGCCGGCGAGCGGCTCGGCATCGCCCTCGCTCCCATCGTCGCCGCGCTCGACCTGTCCGAGGTCGTGCTGTCCGGACCCGAGCACCTCGTCGGAGGCGCGCTGCGGGACGCCGTGGAGGAGACGCTCCGTGCCCGCCTGCTCGCCCGGCCCGAGGCCGACCTGAGCGTCCGCCTCGCCGACCGCTCCGACGACATCGTCCTTCGCGGTGCCGCCGTCCTCGTCCTCTGGGAGCAGCTCGGCGTCGCCTGACGCTGAGCCAACCGCCGCTTCCCGGCCCGCCCGGGGCCTCACGCCCGGACCCTCACGCCGGATCCTCTCGCCCGCATCCCTCGGCCCCAGCCACCACCGCACGTTCCCGGAAGGCACCACGAATGACGACCCAGCAGCGCCTCATGACGGTGACAACCGTCGCCGCCTCCCGGCTGGACAGGACCGGCCGCTCCGGCGAGCAGGTGGGCTGATGGAGGTCATCGTCCTGCCGAAGCCTGCCGACGTCGCCCGGCGCGCCGCCCAGGTCGTCCTGGTCGGGCTCACCGACGCCGGGCGGCCCGAACCCGTGCTCGGGCTCGCGACCGGGTCCTCGCCGCTGGGGCTCTACGCCGAGCTCTCGCGGGCCGTCGAGGACGGCCGGCTCGACCTGCGACGGGCCCACGGCTTCGCCCTGGACGAGTACGTCGGTCTGCCCGAGGGCCATCCGGAGTCCTACCGCCAGGTGCTGCTGCGTGAGGTCTGCGAACCGCTCGGGCTGCCCCCGGAGCGGCTCCACGTCCCGGACGGGTCCGGCACCACCGAACGCGAGCTCGCCTCGGGGGCAAGGGAGTACGAGCGAGAGATCCTGGCCGTGGGTGGCGTCGACGTGCAGATCCTCGGCATCGGCGCCAACGGTCACCTCGGGTTCAACGAGCCCGGCTCGTCTCTCGCCTCGCGGACCCGCGTCAAGCGGCTGTCGGACCGCACGCGCCGGGACAACGCCCGCTTCTTCGGCGACGACGTCGACGCCGTCCCGACCCACTGCGTCACGCAGGGCCTCGGTACCGTCCTCGACGCGCGTCGGCTTGTCCTCGTCGCCTCCGGCGCCGGCAAGGCGGCCGCCGTGGCCGCGGCCGTCGAGGGGCCGCTGTCGGCGTCGTGTCCCGCGTCGGTGATCCAGTGGCACGCCGACGCCGTCGTCGTCCTCGACGAGGCGGCCGCGGCGGGGCTGCGCAACCGCGACTACTACGACGCGTCGGCCGCGGGTCTGGCCGAACCGACCACGCGACGATCCACGAGGTGGTAAAGGGAGTCCCCGCAGTTGTTCACGGATGGCAGCTCCAGCTTCTGTGGACAACCCCACAGGGTCGTGGAATCTCTCCTCCACACCCCGTGGACGCTCGTCGTCGCAGGTCAGAGTGGGTGTGCGGAGATCGGGGCGGACGCCTCCCCACAGTTGTGCACACACCTTGTCCACACCTGTTGACGGCGTGTCGCGGATCGTCGTCCACCGGTTGTCCACAGGCAGGAGACGATGCCCCCGCCCCCAGGTTGTCCGTGCCGCCGCAGCCGCCCTACGGTGTGTCGGTGCTCTTGGGAGGGCGGCACGACTCGACGGACTCGGGTCCTGTCGGCGCCTGTCGGTGGATGGGTGTCTACTGAAGTTGCACCGATGTAGTTCCGTCAGTCAGGGGAAGGTGGGTCCGTGTCGCTCGACGAGCTGAGCACCAGCGCGTTCGCGTCGTCGACACGTGAGGCGGGCCCGCCCGACGACCGGCTCCCGCCGCAGGACGTCGGCGCCGAGCAGTCCGTCCTCGGCGGCATGCTCCTGTCCAAGGACGCCATCGCCGACTGTGTCGAGCAGCTCAAGGGCACCGACTTCTACCGGCCCGCGCACGAGCTCATCTACGACGCGATCCTCGACCTCTACGGGCGCGGTGAGCCCGCCGACGCCATCACCGTCTCGGACGAGCTGACCAAGCGCGGCGACCTCACCCGCGTCGGCGGCCAGGCCTACCTGCACCAGCTCATCGCGTCGGTGCCCACCGCCGCCAACGCCGGCTACTACGCCCAGATCGTCGCCGAACGCGCCGTCCTCCGTCGCCTCGTCGAGGCCGGCACCCGCATCGTCCAGCTGGGGTACGCCCAGGGCGGCGGTGACGTCGAGGACATCGTCAACGCGGCCCAGGCCGAGGTCTACGCCGTCGCCGACAAGCGCGGCGGCGAGGACTACCACGCCATCGGCGACATCATCGAGGCAACGGTCGACGAGATCGAGGTGGCCTCCGGCCGTTCCGGCGAGATGACCGGCGTCCCAACGGGGTTCACCGATCTCGATGCCCTGACCAACGGTCTGCACCCCGGCCAGATGATCGTGATCGCCGCTCGACCGGCCATGGGCAAGAGCACGATCGGGCTCGACATCGTCCGGTCGGCGGCGATCAAGCACAAGATGGCCGCCGTCGTCTTCAGCCTCGAGATGAGCCGCACCGAGATCACGATGCGCATGCTCTCGGCCGAGGCCGGCATCCAGCTCCAGCACATGCGCAAGGGCACGATGCGTGAGGAGGACTGGACGCGGCTGGCCTCGACCATGGGCCGGGTCTCCGACGCGCCCCTGTTCATCGACGACTCGCCCAACATGTCGCTCATGGAGATCCGCGCCAAGTGCCGACGGCTCAAGCAGCGGCACAACCTCAAGCTCGTCGTCATCGACTACCTGCAGCTCATGTCGAGCGGCAAGCGCGTCGAGTCCCGTCAGCAAGAGGTCTCGGAGTTCTCACGTGCTCTCAAGCTGCTCGCCAAAGAGCTCGAGGTGCCCGTCATCGCCATCTCGCAGCTGAACCGTGGCCCCGAGCAGCGCACCGACAAGAAGCCCGCGATGAGCGACCTGCGCGAGTCGGGCTCGATCGAGCAGGACGCCGATATGGTCATCCTCCTGCACCGTGAGGCCGCCTACGAGCGCGACAGCCCCCGCGAGGGCGAGGCCGACCTCATCGTGGCCAAGCACCGAAACGGTCCGACGGACACCATCGTCGTCGCCTTCCAGGGCCACTTCAGCCGGTTCCAGAACATGGCGACGAACTTCTAGGCCCGTCCGGTGCCCGGGGATGCCGCCGGCTCAGGGGTGGGCGGCGGCCCGGATGCGTCGACGCACCTCGTGCAGCGCGGCGGCTGCTGACGGGTCCGTGCGCTGGGGGTCGGTCAGCCAGTCCATGAGCGAGTGGTCGTCGGCGGTGACGCCGGCGAGGTCGTCGGCGGCCGCCGCGGCCACGAGAGCCCCGGCGCGCGGCACCGGCAGGGCCTCGCCGAGCGCCGACACGGCCCACGCGTCGGCCTGCACGAGCAGGCCGTCGTCGACGTGACGGCGACGGCCCGCTGCCAGGGCGTCCCGAGCCGCGGGCAGGGCGCCGACCGCGTCGTCGCCGACGGCGGCCCGCACCTCGAGGACCAGCTCGTGCAGGTGGGTCTCCAGCAACCACGAGGGCATGCCGCGTCCGGCGAGCACGCCCGAGAGCCACCGCACCTGACGCGTCGCCCGGTCCTCGCCGAGGGGCGCCAGTGAGATGAGCCACGCCGAGTCGCTGCTCGCGAAACGCGACCCCCTCTCGCCGTACCGCACGCGGTAGTAGGGCATCTGCTCGAAGGAACGCTGTGCGGCGCGGACGGCGGCACGCAGCAGCGTCGCGTCGGTCGTCATCCGGTACGTACCGGCGTCGGGGTTGATGACGCCGGCGTCGACCGACTGGCCGGAGGCGCGCCGGGCCAGTCCGGCGATCACGTGGCGCTCGGCCTCCGCGACGAGGGTCGCGACCGCGGCGGCGTCCGCGCCCGGGACGGTCCGGCCCTCGAGGGCAGCCCGCAGCGTCTGCGCGTCGGTCGAGCCGGTGGCGACGACGAGCCGCTCGACGCCGACGACCGCGGCCACGAGCGCGGGGTCCTCCAGCGCGCCGGTGGCGGTGCGCCCGGTCTGGGCGACCAGGAGCTGTCGTGCCTCGCGAGCGCGCCCGGGGTCGGTCATGCCGGGCATTCTCGCGCGCCGGGCGCTCGCCTCACGAGTCACCTTCGCGAGTGGCCTCACGAGTCACCTGGCGGGCGGGCGCACGCGGTGAGGAGGCGTGACACCTGGGCCTTCTCCGCGGCAGTCACCCAGAGGTGGTACCGGGTCTTCACCGCCACCTGGCGCGCCACGTACGTGCAGCGAAAGGCGCGGTTCGGTGGGAGCCACGAGGCTGCGTCCGAGTCCCGCTTGGCACTGTTGGTGGGGCCGTCGACGGCCAGGAGGTTGAGGGGGTCGTTGGCCAGGGCGGTGCGCTGAGCAGCGGACAGCCGCCGGGCGCCCTTGACCCACGCGTCGCCCAGCGCCACGACGTGGTCGATCTGGACCTGCGACGACGTCGACGCGCCCCGGTGGAACAGGATGACGTGTCCGGTGTAGGGGTCGGCGAGACGCCCCGACAGCACGACGCAGTCGTGCGTTCCCGGCTTCACGCGCGCGGAGGTGAGGTCGCGGCGCAGCACGTCGTTGCGCGTGTCGCAGCCGTTGTGTCCACCCGCCACGTCGACGTCGTCGGTCCACGCGGGCCCGAACTGCTCGCGGGCATACCCGGTCTTCGGCGCGCGGCCCTTGACGGGCAGCCGGTCGAGCAGGGCCAGGGCTGTCTCTTATACACATCTGACGCTGCCGACGACGGA
>NZ_JBPGXG010000051.1:0-27634 GCF_056755255.1 Monashia sp. HAY1-5C
TCCGTCGTCGGCAGCGTCAGATGTGTATAAGAGACAGGCGAAGGACAGCTCGCGCGAGCTCATGACGCGGATGAGGTCGGTGAGCACCGCGTCCGCGTCGAGCGCCACGACCCACGACGCCGGCTGGGCGAGGACCACGGACGACAACGGCGTCCGGTCGCGGACGTCCACGGGTACCCGGGCGGCACTCGCAGCGTCGAGCATCCCGAGCGGCCAGCCCGCCGGGTCGGCTGCCACCACGGACGGGACGGACCCGTCCGCCCGTGGCGCGAGCCCACGGTCGAGCTCACCGAGGCTGGTCTCGCCGGGGACGAGGACGACGGGGTCGAGCACCTCGGTGGCCGGCCCACCCGTGGCGTCGTGGATCTGCCCGGAGCGGATCGCCGCCGACGCGCCGCGCCAGAGGAAGAAGCCGATCATGGCCGTCCACACGAGGGCGACCGGCGTCGGCGTCTGGCCCTCGAGCAGGGGTCTGCCCACGAACCACAGGACGCTGCCGACGGCGACCACGCGCCCGAGCCAGCCCGCCGCGGTGAGTCCGGTGCCCTTGCGGCCGGTCGCCCGCCACACGAGCGAGCTGACGATCTGGCCGCCGTCGAGGGGCAGGCCGGGCAGCAGGTTGTAGAGCCCGACGAACAGGTTGGTGTAGGTGACCGCGTCGAGGACGCCCGCGACCACGGCGCCCGTCGCGTGCGGCTGGACGAGCCAGGCCATCAGGGCGAGGGCGAGGTTGGACAAGGGGCCCGCCACGGCGATCAGGGCCGTCGACACCGGCGTCCCCGTCGTGGCGTCGTAGACGGTGTGGCCGCCCCACACGTCGGCGACGATCCGGTCGACCCGATGACCACGCCGCAGCGCGACGAGCGCGTGCGCGGCCTCGTGCACGAGGACCGAGACGAGCAGCATGACCGCGAACGCCGCCGCGACGACGACGGACTGGCCCAGCGACGCCCCTCCACCGCCTTGCGCCTGCACGACGACGAGCATGATGAGCACGACGACGAGCGGCCAGGAGCGGCCCAGGTAGACGGGCGTCCCGGCGATGGCGCCGATCCGCCACCCGGGTCCGGCGGCCGGGCGCGCGGTGCTGCTCATGCCCCGACCTTATGCCTCGGTCCGCCGCCCCCGGCCGTGCGGGGCCTGTGCCGCCCCTGTGGACACCGGCGGCCCGGCGCGCGGGCCGGCCCGCTCCTGTGGGTGGTCCTCGGGCGCTGTCGGTCCGGCCGCCTACAGTCGGTGCATGGCCGCAGCACTGTCCCCGAGCCGCGCCTCGGACTTCATGACCTGCCCGATGCTCTACCGCTTCCGGGTCATCGACAAGCTGCCGTCACCACCGACGCCGGCCACCGCCCGGGGGACGCTCGTGCACGCCGTCCTCGAGCGCCTGTTCGACCTGCCCGCGGCCGAGCGCACCCTCGAGGCCGCCGTCTCGATCGTCCCTCGCGAGTGGGACCGCCTCACGAGCGAGGAGCCCGAGCTGCTCGGGCTGCTCGCCGACCGCGACGGTCGCACCGAGGAATGGTTCGCCGACGCCCACGCCCTGCTCGGTACGTGGTTCGGGCTGGAGGACCCGACGCGCCTCGAGCCGGCCGAGCGCGAGCTCTACGTCGAGACCGAGATCGACGGCCTGACCCTGCGCGGCTACGTCGACCGCCTCGACGTCGCCCCGAGCGGTGCCATGCGCGTCGTCGACTACAAGACCGGCCGGTCCCCCGCCGAGCACTTCGAGGCCAAGGCGCTGTTCCAGATGAAGTTCTACGCGCTCGTGCTCTGGCGGCTGCGCGGTGAGATCCCTCGCCGCCTCCAGCTGGTCTACCTCGGCAACAGCGAGATCGTGGCCTACGAGCCCGACGAGCAGGACCTCCTCGGCGTCGAGCGCAAGGTCAAGGCGCTCTGGGCGGCCATCGAGCGGGCCGCCTCCACGGGCGACTGGCGCCCGAGCCCGAGCCGGTTGTGCGACTGGTGCGAGCACCGCGCCCTGTGCCCGGCGTGGGGCGGCACTCCCCCTCCCCTTCCCGAGGACGCGGCCGAGCGCGCGGTGGACCCCGCCGCGTCGGGGCTCGTCGACATCGACGCCTGAGACGCCCGGACGGCGCGTGCGGGTCCCCGTCACGCACGGCAGCGTGAGACCCGGGCGCGTGTCCAGCGGCTCCGCAGTCGCCGTCCAGCCGGCGCCCAGCGCGCCCCGCGACGCTGGGCCTGCGGTCTTGCCGGTCTCCGGTGCCGACGGCCGCGGGAGGTTGGCATGTGCGGCATCGCGGGCTACGTCGGGCTGGACGCGGACCCGCGCCTGCTCGAGCGCATGGACGCCGCGCAACGGCACCGGGGCCCGGACGGCTCGGGCACCTGGACCGACGACATGGGCCGGGCCGGGTTCGCCCACCAGCGCCTCGCGATCATCGACCGTGCAGGTGGCCGGCAGCCGATGTGCACCGAGGACGGAAGGTACGTCCTCGTCTACAACGGCGAGGTCTACAACCACGACGCGTTGCGGAACGAGCTGCGCGAAGCAGGCCACCGGTTCGGCACCCGCAGTGACACCGAGGTCGTGCTCCACGCCCTCGTCGAGTGGGGCGCCGGTGCTCTCGACCGCTTCGACGGCATGTTCGCCCTGGCGCTCTGGGACCGCACGACCGGCACGCTCCTGCTCGCCCGCGACCACTTCGGCATCAAGCCGCTGCACCTGGCCCGGGTGAGGAGCACCGGGGGCGAGGGCTGGCTGTTCGCCAGCGAGATCCGCCCGATCCTGGCCACCGGCCTCGTGCCCGCCACGCCGGACGAGCGCTCGGTGTACCGCTACCTGCGCTTCCGGGTCCACGACGACGACCGGGCCACCTTCTTCACCGGCATCGAACGGGTCCTGCCCGGCGAGGTCGTGACGATCGGCCCCGACGGGATGGACCGCCGCCCCTTCACCTCGCTGCGCGAGGACCTTCTCGCCGCGGCCAGGCGCGCGTCCCGCGGCGACCGCCACGAGCCTGCGACCTCCCTCCGGTTCCGCGACGCGCTGACCCGAGCGGTGCGGATGCGCCTGTCCTCGGACGTGCCCGTCGGCACGTCGCTGTCCGGAGGGCTCGACAGCTCTGCGGTCGCCGCGCTCGTCGACGAGCTCCTGCCCGAGCCGTCCGCCCGCGCGGTCGGGGTGCGCCAGCGGACCTTCTCCGCCGTCTTCCCCGGACACCGCAACGACGAGCGCCGGTGGGTCGAGGACGCCCTCGACGGCCGCCGCGACCGGGTCGAGCGCCATCTCGTCGCGCCCGTCACCGAGGACCTCGTCGCCGACCTCGCCGACTTCGTGCGGAGCCAGGAGGAGCCGGTCGTCTCGTCCGGGCCGTATGCGCAGTACCGGGTCATGCGCGAGGCGTCCCGTCACGTCACCGTCATGCTCGACGGGCAGGGGGCCGACGAGCTGCTCGCCGGCTACGTGCCCCAGACCGTCGTGCACCTGCGCGACCTGCTGCGCCGCCACCCGGTCCGCGCCCTGCGTGAGGCGTTGGCCGAGCGCGACGTCCTTCGCGGCCTCGTCGCCAACCGCGCCAGGCGCCTGCTGCCGACCGCACACGACGCATCCGTGGCACCGCTGCTGGCCTCCGCCTTCGTCGACGAGCACCGCGACGAGCGGTATGCCCCCGCCGGCACGACACTGCGCGAGCGCCTCGTCCACGACCTCTTCGTCGGCTCGCTGCCGGCCCTGCTGCGCTACGAGGACCGCAACACCATGCGCTTCTCGCTCGAGGGCCGGGTGCCGTTCCTCGCCGTCGACCTCGTGCGGTTCGTGTTCGACCAGCCGGACGCGTCGGTCGTGGGTGACGGGTGGAACAAGCGGATGCTCCGTGAGGCCGTGCGCGATCTACTGCCCGAGTCGATCACGTTGCGCCGCAACAAGATCGGCTTCACCACGCCCCAGGACGACTGGTTCCGTGAGTCACCCGGCCTGCTGCGTGACGTGTTCGGCTCCGACTCCTTCCGGGCACGACCGTGGTTCGACGCGGACGCCGTGGCCGCGGCCTTCGAGCAGTGGCTCGCCGGCGGTGGCCCGCACGACTCGATGGTCTTCTGGCGGATCCTCAACGTCGAGCTCTGGATGCGGGAGGTCTGCTACCCCCCGGCGCCGGGGTCGGCCCCCGGGCCGGTCGACGTCGGCGCGCCGACCGGTCCGGAGGTTCGCCTCAGGCCGTGAACTCGTCGGCGACCGACAGTGCCTCGTCGAGGATGGCCAGGCCTTCGCGCACCTCGTCCGGCGTGGTCGTGCACGGCGGCACGACGTGCGTCCGGTTGAAGTGGGTGAACGGCCACAGGCCGCGCTCCTTGCACGCCGCTGCGAAGGCCGTCATGGGCCGGGCCGCCTCGCCGGCAGCGTTGAACGGCACGAGGGGCTCGCGCGTCTGCCGGTCGCGGACCAGCTCGAGGGCCCAGAAGACCCCGAGGCCACGAACCTCGCCGACGCTCGGGTGCTTCCGGGCGAGCTCGGCCAGCCCCGGCCCGATGACCTCGGTGCCGAGCATCCGGGCATTGTCGATGATGCCCTCCTCGTGGAAGGCGTTGATCGACGCGACGGCGGACGCGCAGGCCAGCGGGTGCCCCGAGTACGTGAGCCCGCCCGGGTAGGCGCGCGTCTCGAAGGAGGCGCGGACCTCGTCGGAGATGACGACGCCGCCGAGCGGCACGTAGCCGGAGTTGACCCCCTTGGCGAACGTGATGAGGTCCGGCCGGACGCCCCAGCGGTCGACGGCGAACCACTCGCCGCACCGGCCGAACCCGGACATGACCTCGTCGGCGATGAGGACGATGCCGTGCTCGTCGCACAGGTCCCGGACACCCTGCAGGTAGCCGTCCGGCGGCACGAGGATGCCGTTGGTGCCGACGACGGTCTCGAGGATGACGGCCGCGACGGTCTGCGGTCCCTCCACCATGAGCGTGTCGCGAAGGTGCTGCAGGGCCCGGTCGCGCTCCTGCTCCTCGTTCTCGGAGTGGAACGCCGAGCGGTAGGTGTACGGACCCCAGAAGTGCACGATGCCGGGGTAGCCGGGCTCGGAGGGCCAGCGGCGGGGGTCGCCGGTCAGGCTGATCGAGCCGGCCGTCGCGCCGTGGTAGCTGCGGTAGGTGGCGAGCACCTTGTGCCGGCCGGTGTGCAGACGCGCCATCCGGATCGCGTTCTCGTTGGCCTCGGCACCGCCGTTGGTGAAGAAGACGGCCGACAGCCCCTCGGGCGCGACCTCGGTGATGAGCCGGGCCGCCTCGCTGCGCGCGTCGTTGGCGAACGAGGGCTGGATCGTCGTCAGACGGGCGGCCTGCTCCTGGATGGCCGCGACGACCTTCGGGTGCTGGTAGCCGATGTTGACGTTGACCAGCTGGCTGCTGAAGTCGAGGTAGCGCGTACCGGCGTAGTCCCAGAAGTACGAGCCCTGCGCCCGGGCGATGGGCAGCGGGTCGATGAGCCCCTGGGCCGACCACGAGTGGAAGACGTGCCCGCGGTCCAGCGCGCGGACGTCGGCCTCCCCCATGGCGTCGAGCTGCTCGGCGATGACGCTGCGGTGGTCGAGTTCGGTCATGGGTGTGTCCTCTCCGGCCGGTCAGCGGGTGCGGGGGAAGCCGAGGTCGACGCTCGAGGTGGCCGGGTCGGGCCAGCGCTGCGTGACGACCTTGCCCCGCGTGTAGAAGTTGACACCCTCGGGTCCGTACATGTGGGTGTCACCGAAGAGCGAGTCCTTCCAGCCGCCGAAGGAGTAGTAGGCGACGGGCACCGGGATCGGCACGTTGATGCCGACCATGCCGACCTCGACCTCGTTCTGGAAGCGTCGGGCGGCGCCGCCGTCACGGGTGAAGATGGCCGTGCCGTTGGCGTACGGGTTGCGGTTGATGAGCGCCAGGCCCTCGTCGTAGCTGTCCACCCGGACGACGGACAGCACCGGACCGAAGATCTCGTCGCGGTAGACGGTCATCTCGGGCGTGACGTCGTCGAGCAGGGTCATGCCGAGGAAGAACCCCTCTGCGGGCACCTCGCTCGTGCGCCCGTCGACGACGACGGTCGCGCCGGACTGCGCACCCGCCTCGACGTACCCCGCCACCTTGTCGCGGTGCTCACGCGTGATGAGGGGCCCCATGTCGGTGCCCGGGTCGGCGCCGTTGCCCACGCGCAGGCCGGGGATGCGCTCGGCGACCGCGGCGACGAGCCGGTCACCGACGTCGCCGACCGCGACGGCCACCGACAGGGCCATGCACCGCTCCCCGGCGGCGCCGTAGGCCGCCGAGACGATGGAGTCCGCCGCGAGGTCGACATCGGCGTCGGGCAGCACGAGGGCGTGGTTCTTGGCGCCACCGAGGGCCTGGACGCGCTTGCCGCGCGCGGTGCCCCGCTCGTAGATGTACTTCGCGATGGGCGTCGACCCGACGAAGCTGACGGCGGCGATGTCGTCGTGGTCGAGGAGGGCGTCGACGGCCTCCTTGTCGCCCTGGACGACGGTGAAGACGCCGTCGGGCAGTCCGGCCTCCTTCCACAGCTCGGCGAGGAAGAGCGAGGCCGACGGGTCCTTCTCACTCGGCTTGAGGACGAAGGCGTTGCCGCAGGCGATGGCGTTGGCGCACATCCACAGCGGCACCATGACCGGGAAGTTGAACGGCGTGATGCCGGCGACGACTCCGAGGGGCTGGCGGATGCTGTAGACGTCGACGCCGGTCGACGCCTGCTCGGAGAAGCCGCCCTTGAGCAGCTGCGGCACGCCGGTGGCGAACTCGACGTTCTCGAGACCGCGCGCGATCTCACCGGCGGCGTCGGACAGGACCTTGCCGTGCTCGGCGGTGACGATCGCGGCGAGCTCGTCCGTGCGCTCGTGGAGCAGCTCGCGGAAGGCGAAGAGCACCGCGGCCCGCCTCGACAGCGAGCTCGTGCGCCACTCGCGTGCAGCGGCGACGGCGGTCTTGACGGCGGCGTCGATCTCGGCGGCCGAGGCGAGCGCCACCTCACCGGTCCGGACGCCGGTCGCAGGGTCGTGCACGGGTGCGGTGCGCCCGGAGGTGCCCGCGACGCGGGTCCCGGAGATCCAGTGGTCGATGGAGGTCACGGCAGGGGTCGTCATGCCGTAAACACTACGTGCCAGATGGGTGCGGTACAAAGGCTTGATTGCTATGTTACAGACGTGCGTGCCGTCATCTCAGACCTCGAGGAGCGCCTCGAGCACCCGACCGCCAAGGGCCTGGCCCAGGCGGTCTCCCGCGCGATCCGCGACGGTCGCCTGCTTCCCGGCGAACTCCTGCCGCCGATCCGGCAGGTCGCGCAGGAGCTGATGATGTCGCCGACCACCGTGAGCGCCGCGTGGCAGCTGCTCTCGCGGTCCGGCACGATCCGGTCGGACGGCCGGCGCGGCACGACCGTCGCCGAGACGCGTCGCGGCGGCGAGCGCTACACCCGCGCGCTGCGCCACGACTCCCCCGTCAGCCTCGACCTGTCCACCGGCATTCCCGACGCCGCCCTGCTGCCCTCGCTCGCCCGAGTGCTGGCGGCGATCGACGAGCCGCGCGGCCCGAGCAGCTACCTCGACGACCCGGTCCTGCCCGAGCTGCGCGAGGTGCTCCTCGCCGACTGGCCGTACGAGCCGGACGACCTGCTCGTCGTCGACGGAGCCATGGACGCGCTCGACATCGTCTCGCGCACGTTGCTGCGACCCGGCGACACGGTCGTCGTCGAGAACCCCGGGTTCCCTCCCCTGCTCGACCTCCTCGAGGACCGGGGCGTCGACGTGCTGGGGGTGCCGCTCGACGAGACCGGCCTCGACGTCGACGCCCTCGAGTCGGCACTGGCCCGCCGGCCGACAGCCCTGGTGCTCCAGCCGCGCGGGCAGAACCCGACCGGCGTCACGATGTCGCCGACGCGGGCCCGACGCCTGGCCTCGCTCGTGAGCGGCCGCGACCTCGTCGTCGTCGAGGACGACTCGAGCGGCCCCATCGCGAGCTCGTCGCCGACGAGCCTCGGGGCGTGGGTGCCCGAACAGGTGCTGCACGTCCGCAGCTTCAGCAAGTCGCACGGTCCGGACCTGCGCCTGGCCGCGCTGAGCGGGCCCGCGGCCTTGCTCGCCCCGTTGCGGCACGCGCGGTCCCTCGGGCAGGGCTGGTCGAGCCGGCTGCTGCAGCGGGTCCTCGCCGGCCTGCTCACCGACCCCGATGCCGTGCGGGCGATCGGGCGCGCCCGCGCCGAGTACGCCCGGCGCCGTGAGCTCGTCGTCGACCGGCTCGCCGGCCTGGGCGTGACCGTGCCCGGCACCGAGGGCCTCAACATCTGGGTGCCGGTCCGCGACGAGAGCGCCGCGGTGCTGCGCCTCGCGAGCCAGGGCATCGCGGTGACGCCCGGGTCACCGTTCTCCGTCGACAACGGCTCGGGTGCGGGCGGACACGTGCGCGTCACGACGGGCCTGGTCCGGGAGGACCACGAGGGTCTCGCGGAGCTGCTGGCCGAGGCGGCGGCCGCGGGGGCGTGGTCCGCCCAGCAACGCTGACCGGGAACGGGGTGCGCCGGCTGCACTACCCTCGTCGGGAACCCCGCCCGGCCCCACCCCGACAGGAGGCCCAGGATGACCTCCGCCTTCCGCGTCGACTTCGTCGCCGGCGTGTCCCCGGACAAGTGGGCCCGTCGCTGGGCGCGCCGGGTGGCTGACCGCGGGCTCGAGCTCGTGCCCGTCACCGTCGACGTGCAGCTCGACGCCGTCCGCGCCGGTGAGGCGTCGATGGCGCTGGTCCGGCTGCCCGTCGCACGCGAGGGCCTGCACCTCATCCCGCTCTACGAGGAGGTGCCCGTCGTCGTCGCCTCCCGCGAGCACGTCGTGGCGGCGTTCGAGGAGGTCGAGGTCGAGGACCTCGCCGACGAGGTCCTCGTCCAGGGTCCGGACGCCGTGCCGGAGTGGGCCGCCGTCGCCAGCCGCGACGCGAAGGACCGGTCCGCGACGATGCCGCCGATGACCGACGCCGAGGTCGTGGAGGTCGTCGCAGCGGGAGGCGGGATCGCCATCCTGCCGCTGTCGATCGCGCGGTTGCACCATCGCCAGGACGTCGTGCACCGGCCGGTCCACGGGGTCGCCGGCTCCCGCATCGGGCTGGCCTGGCGCGTCGACGACCCCGACCCCGGCGTCGAGGTGTTCATCGGCATCGTCCGCGGCCGCACGGAGAACAGCAGCCGGAGCACGACACCCAGCCCCGACGGGGGTGGCAGAACCGCAACGAGCGGCTCGAGCGGCTCGAGCGGCTCGAGCGGCTCGAGCGGCACGAGCGGCACGAGCGGCACGAGCGACCGACGCCGCAGTCCGGGGCGCTCACTGCCTCAGCGAGGCGCCGCCCCCCGCCGTGGCGGTACCCGCAGCCGCCGTCGCGGTCGCTGAGCGCCGGGGCGGTGAGGGTGTCACCTGCACCCGAAGCCGGCCGCCCCGGTGGGCGTTTCCTCAGCCGCCTCGCCGTGCCGCACCCGGCGGCGCTGACGAGGGGTGCAGCGTCACGAGGGAGCCTGTGGCGCGACGTCGCGCACCATGACGCAATTGCCCTGGATGTTGGGCAGCTCCTCCGGTGACCCGTACTCCGCCCACGCGACGGCCCGGTCCCCGTCGTGGACGAGCGCCGCGTGCGCGATCCCCTCGGCCACCAGCCGTCGCTTCAGCGCCCGGTTCGCCTCGGCGCTCTGCCCCTTCTCCGCGCAGTCGGGGTCGCACACGCGCCGGCACCGCCGCGCAGTCCGGCCCGAGAGGCCGGCTGGTCAGGAGGCGATGCCGGCCGCGGACACGATCCCGGTCAGGTCGGCAGCGGCCACGCCCGCAAGTGTGTCGATGCGGACCGCGCCCGCCACGGCCGGCACCGGCACGACGTGCGGGATCGCGATCGTCGGCACACCCGCGGCGGCTGCCGAGCGCACCCCTGCGGGCGAGTCCTCGATCGCGACGCAGTCGGCCGGCTCGACCCCGAGGACCCGGGCGGCGGCGAGGTAGGGCTCGGGGTGCGGCTTGCCGTGGCTCACCTCGTCACCGGTCACGAGCGCGGCGAAGGCGCCGTCGGGCAGGTGTCGCACGACGGTCTCGGCGAGGGAGCGCCACGACATCGTGACGAGCACGTTCGGCACGCCGAGCGAGCCCAGCTCGAGGAGCAGCTCGCGAGCTCCCGGGCGCCACGGCACGCGCTGCTCCACCCGGGAGATGACGCGCACGAGGAGGGCGTCGATGATCTCGGGCACGGACAGGGCGATGCCCGACTGGTCGATGATGAGCTGGGCCGACACCTCCAGCGCGTTGCCGACGAGCTGGTGGGCGAACTCGTCGCTCCACACGCCGCCGTGCGCCGCGACGAGCTCGTGCTCGGCCTCGATCCAGTAGGGCTCCGTGTCGACGAGCGTGCCGTCCATGTCCCAGAGGACCGCCGCCGGCAGGGCCGGGCGGTCCGTCGGGACGGGTGCTGCGGGGCCGGTCACGGCGTCAGTCCTCCGGGTCGTAGGCGAGGTTGGCCGAGAGCCAGCGCTCCGCCTCGGCCAGCGTCCACCCCTTGCGCTGCGCGTAGTCGGCCACCTGGTCGCGGTCGACGCGGCCGACGACGAAGTACTGCGACTCCGGGTGCGAGAAGTACCAGCCGGAGACCGAGGCCCCGGGCGTCATCGCCATGCTGTCGGTGAGCGTGATGCCGGTGCGGGCCTCCACGTCGAGCAGGTCCCACAGGGTGCGCTTCTCCGTGTGCTCGGGGCAGGCGGGGTAGCCGGGCGCCGGACGGATGCCCGCGTACTGCTCCTTGATGAGCGCGGCGTTGCTGAAGTGCTCGTCGGGCGCGTAGCCCCAGAACTCCTTGCGCACCCGCTCGTGCATCCGCTCGGCGAAGGCCTCGGCGAGCCGGTCCGCGAGCGCCTCGAGCAGGATCGCGTCGTAATCGTCGAGGCGCTCGCGGAACCGGGCCACCCGCTCGGCGCTGCCGAGCCCGGCGGTCACGGCGAAGCCGCCGACCCAGTCACGCGTGCCCTTCGGGGCGACGAAGTCGGCGAGCGAACGGTTGGGCACGCCGGCGCGGTGCTCGCCCTGCTGTCGCAGGTGGTGCAGCACGGCCAGCGGCTCGGCGCGCGACTCGTCGGCGTACACCTCGATGTCGTCACCGACACCGTTGGCCGGGAAGAACCCGATGACGCCGTTGGCCGTCAGCCACCGTTCCTCGACGATGCGGTCGAGCATCGCCTGTGCGTCCTCGAACAGCTTGCGGGCGGCCTGTCCGCTCGCCGGGTTGTTGAGGATGTCGGGGTAGGTGCCCTTGAGCTCCCACGCCGAGAAGAACGGCGACCAGTCGATGTACCGGCGCAGCTCGGCGAGCGGGTAGTCGTGGAAGGCCCGGACGTGCTGCGGGGCGGTGCGCGACCGGGTGATCGTGGAGACGTCCTTCTCCTGCTGGAGCAGCAGGTGCGGGTGCGGCGGCCGGTACCCGGTCCAGTCGACCGGGGTGCAACGCTCGCGAGCGGCCGCCAGCGGCAGGAGCTTGCGCTCGGTCTTGGCGGCGTGCCGGGCCCGCAGCGCGTCGTAGTCGGCCTTGACCTGGGCGAGCAGCCGGGGACGCTGCTCGTCCGACAGCAGGGCGGCGGCGACCGGGACCGAGCGCGAGGCGTCCTTGACCCAGACGACCGGGCCGTCGTACCGCTTGTCCACCTTGACGGCCGTGTGTGCCCGGGACGTGGTCGCGCCGCCGATGAGCAGCGGGATCGTCATGCCGGTGCGCTGCATCTCGGCCGCGAAACCGACCATCTCGTCGAGCGAGGGGGTGATGAGGCCGGACAGGCCGATGAGATCGGCGTCGTGCTCCTTGGCCGCGTCGAGGATCTTCTGGGCGGGCACCATGACGCCGAGGTCGATGACCTCGTAGTTGTTGCACTGCAGGACGACGCCGACGATGTTCTTGCCGATGTCGTGGACGTCGCCCTTGACCGTCGCCATGACGATGGTGCCGTTGGTGTCCTTCTGCTTGGCCAGCTCGGGGTCGGCGGCCTTCTCCTTCTCGATGAAGGGGATGAGGTAGGCGACGGCCTTCTTCATGACCCGCGCGCTCTTGACCACCTGGGGCAGGAACATCTTTCCCGCGCCGAAGAGGTCGCCCACGACGTTCATGCCGTCCATGAGAGGACCCTCGATGACCTCGATGGGCCGGCCGCCTCGCCCGGCGATCTCGGCCCGGAGCTCCTCCGTGTCGGCCTCGACGTGCCCGTCGATGCCCTTGACGAGGGCGTGCGTGATGCGCTCGGCGACCGGCAGCGAGCGCCACTCCTCCTCGTCGGCCTCCGCCGCGGCCGAGCCGCGGTTGTAGGACTCGGCGATCTCGAGGAGCCGCTCGGCGGCATCGGGCCGACGGTTGAGCACGACGTCCTCGATGCGCTCCCGCAGCTCGGCGTCGACCTCGTCGTAGACGGCGAGGGCACCGGCGTTGACGATGCCCATGTCGAGGCCCGCCGCGATGGCGTGGTAGAGGAACACGGCGTGGATGGCCTCGCGGACGGGGTTGTTGCCGCGGAAGCTGAACGAGACGTTGGAGATGCCGCCGGACACCCTGGCGCCGGGCAGGTTCTGCTTGATCCAGCGCGTGGCCTCGATGAAGTCGCGCCCGTACGAGGCGTGCTCCTCGATGCCGGTGGCGACGGCGAAGACGTTGGGGTCGAAGATGATGTCCTCGGCCGGAAAGCCGACCTGCTCGGTGAGGATCCGGTAGGCGCGCTCGCAGATCGCCGTGCGGCGCTCGAGCGAGTCGGCCTGGCCGTCCTCGTCGAAGGCCATGACGACCGCCGCGGCGCCGTACCGGCGGACGAGCCGGGCGTGCTCGACGAACGACGCCTCGCCCTCCTTGAGCGAGATCGAGTTGACGATGGGCTTGCCCTGGACCTGCTTGAGGCCGGCCTCGATGACCTCCCACTTGCTCGAGTCGACCATGACGGGCACCCGGCTGATGTCGGGCTCGCTCGCGACGAGCCGCAGGAAGCGCTCCATCGCCGCGACGCCGTCGATCATGCCTTCGTCCATGTTGACGTCGATGACCTGGGCGCCATTCTCGACCTGCTGCGCGGCCACGGACAGCGCGGTGTCGTAGTCGCCGTCCTTGATGAGCGAGCGGAAGCGGGCCGAGCCGGTGATGTTCGTGCGCTCGCCGACGTTGACGAACAGGCTGTCGGCATCGATGGTGAAGGGCTCGAGGCCCGACAGGCGCATGGCCGGCCGGGGCATCGGCACCTCGCGCCGTGGCTTGCCGTCGACGGCCTTGGCGATCGAGGCGATGTGCTCCGGCGTCGTGCCGCAGCAGCCGCCGACGAGGTTGACGAACCCGGCGTCGGCGAACTCGGACAGGATCGCCGCGGTCTCGTCCGGCGCCTCGTCGTACTCACCGAAGGCGTTGGGCAGCCCGGCGTTCGGGTAGCAGGAGACGAACGTGTCGGCGACCCGGGACATCTCGGCGATGTACGGACGCATCTCCTTGGCGCCGAGCGCACAGTTGAGGCCGACGGCGATGGGGCGCACGTGGCGCACGGAGTTCCAGAACGCCTCCGTGACCTGGCCCGACAGGGTGCGCCCCGACGCGTCCGTGATGGTGCCGGAGACGACGACCGGCCAACGCCGACCGCGCTCGTCGAAGAGCTGCTCGAGGGCGAAGATGGCCGCCTTGGCGTTGAGCGTGTCGAAGATCGTCTCGACGAAGAGCAGGTCGCTGCCGCCGTCGACGAGGCCGCGCGCAGCGTCCAGGTAGGCCGCGACCAGACCGTCGAAGGTCACGTTGCGCGCACCCGGGTCGTTGACGTCCGGTGAGATCGACGCCGTGCGCGACGTCGGGCCCAGCGCGCCGGCCACCCAGCGGGGACGCTCCGGCGTGCGCGCGGTCATCGCGTCGGCCTCGCGGCGGGCCAGTGCTGCCGACGCGTGGTTGATCTCGTAGGCGAGGTCCTCCATGCCGTAGTCCGACAGCGAGATCGCCGTGGCGTTGAAGGTGTTCGTCTCGATGATGTCGGCGCCGGCCTCGAGGTACTCGCGGTGGATGCCGGCGATGATCTCGGGGGCGGTGATCGACAGCAGGTCGTTGTTGCCCTGGACGTCGGTGTGCCAGTCCTTGAACCGCTGGCCGCGGTACCCGGCCTCGTCCGGCCGGTCGCGCTGGATCGCCGTGCCCATCGCCCCGTCGAGCACCATGATCCGCTCGCGGAGCGTCGCGGTGAGGGCATCGGTGGCGTCGGGCCGCACCTGCGGCGACTGGGTCAAGGGGTCTCCTCTCGGCGGGCGGCCGGGGATCGGGTCGCGGAACGTCGGACCGACCGAATTCTACGGACCCGTGCCGACGGGCGCGTCGCCGCCCGCAGTGCGGGCACGGCGTCCGCACCACGGCATAGGCTGGCGGTGTGGTCGCGGGCGCGGCCGCGACGAAGGAGGCAAGGTGCTGGAGTTCGAGGACGTGCCGGAGCTCAACGACCCGGTGCTCATCGCGGCCTTCGAGGGCTGGAACGACGCGGGTGAGGCCGCCACGAGCGCCGTGCGTCACCTCGCCGACGTGTGGGACGCCCAGCTCGTCGCCGCCTTCGACCCCGAGGAGTACTACGACTTCCAGGTCAACCGGCCGCGTGTGTCGGTCGAGGACGGCCGCCGGGTCCTCACCTGGCCGACCACCCGCATCCTCGTGGCCACCGACACCGGCTTCGACCGCGACGTCGTCCTCGTCCAGGGCATCGAGCCCTCGATGCGCTGGCGCGCCTACTGCATCGAGCTGCTCGAGCTGGCCCAGCAGCTCGGCGTGACGACCATCCTCACGCTCGGCGCGCTGCTCGCCGACGTGCCCCACACCCGTCCGATCCCGGTCACGGCCACCGCCGAGGACGACTCGGCGATGCACCGCTTCGACGTCGAGGCGAGCCGCTACGAGGGCCCCACGGGCATCGTCGGTGTCCTCAGCCACACGGCCGCCGACACCGGCATCCCGACGGTGTCGGCATGGGCCGCCGTCCCGCACTACGCCGGCGGCCCGCCCTCGCCCAAGGCGACCCTGAGCCTGCTGCGCCGCATCGAGGCCCTCCTCGGCATCACGGTGCCGCACGCCGACCTCGAGGAGACGGCCCGGGCGTGGGAGCGCGGCGTCGACGAGCTCGCGCAGTCCGACGAGGAGGTCGCCGAGTACGTGCAGTCGCTCGAGGAGGCCCAGGACACCGCCGAGCTGCCGGAGGCGAGCGGCGACGCCATCGCGCGCGAGTTCGAGCGGTACCTGCGCGGCCGGGACGACGACCAGCGCGGTCGCTGACCGTCCCGGGCGTCCTGCCTCAGAGGCGGACGCCGAGCAGCGCGTCGAGCGCGCGTCCGACGACGCCGGGCGCGCCGGGGTCGTCACCGCCACGGGTCAACGCCTGCGCGGCCCAGCGGTCGACGGCCTGGAGCGCGCGCGGGCTGTCGAGGTCGTCGGCGAGGGCCGCGCGGATGTCCTCGACGGTCTGGTCGGCGACCGGACCGCCGTTGCCGGACAAGGCCTTTCGCCACGTCTCGAGCCGCTGCTGCGCGTCGACGAGCATCGCGTCGTCGTACATCCAGTCCTCGCGGTGGTGCTTGGCGAGCAGGGTGAGGCGGATCGCCATGGGGTCCACGCCCTCGCGCCGCAGCTGGGAGACGAGCACGAGGTTGCCGCGGCTCTTGCTCATCTTCTCGCCGTCGAGCCCGACCATGCCCTGGTGGACGAACGCGCCGGCGAAGGCCGGGGCGCCGCTCAGCGCCCTGGCGTGCGCCGCGCTCATCTCGTGGTGCGGGAACACGAGGTCCGTGCCACCGCCCTGGACGTCGACGGGCACACCGAGGTGGTCCATCGCGATGCAGGCGCACTCGATGTGCCAGCCGGGTCGGCCGGGACCGAGGCCGCCGCCGTCCCACTCGGGCTCACCCTCGCGGTGGGCCCGCCACAGGAGCGCGTCGAGCCGGTTGCGCTTGCCGGGCCGGTCGGGGTCGCCGCCGCGCTCCTCGAAGACCTCCAGCATGCCGTCCTCGTCGAGGTGGCTCACCGAGCCGAAGCGCGGGTCCCGCGCGACGTCGAAGTAGACGTCGGTCGCGCCCTCGCGCGACGCGTCAGGGGCGGGCACCAGGTAGGCGGCGCCGTCGGCGACGAGCCGCTCGATCGGGGCGACGAACGTCGGGATGCTCTCGACGGCTCCGAGGTACTCGTCCGGCGGGATCACGCCGAGCGCGGTCATGTCCTCGCGGAACAGGGCGATCTCGCGGGTGGCGAGGTCGCGCCAGTCGATGCCGTCGCGCTCGGCACGCTCGAGCAGGGGGTCGTCGATGTCGGTGATGTTCTGGACGTAGCGGACCGTGCGGCCGCTGTCGCGCAGGATGCGGCCGAGCAGGTCGAACGTGACGTACGTGGCGGCGTGCCCGAGGTGGGTCGCGTCGTAGGGCGTGATGCCGCAGACGTAGATCGTGGCCTCAGGCCCCGCTGCCGCGGGGACGAGCTCGCCGGTCGCCGTGTCGCGGACCTTCACCTCGGGGGCGGAGCCGGGGACCTGCGGGATGAACGGCGTGGGCCAGCTTCTCACGCGCAGACTCTATCCCGGGCCGCCCACACCCCTCGACCGGCGTCCGCCGCGGTGCCGGCGTCACAGCGGCGGCCAGGGGACCGCCGGCCAGCCGGGGCTCGGGTACGGATGGATGCCGCGGTCCAGCAGGCGCTCCACCCGCAGGACCAGCGCGTCGACGTCGCCCTCGGGCAGGAGCGCGAGCAGCCGGTCACGCTCGGCCTCCTCGTCGAGGGCGGCGGACAGCAGGGCCAGGCGCTCGCGGTCGGCGTCGGCGAACGGCTCGCCTGCCCAGCCCCAGAGCACCGTCCGCAGCTTGGGGACCGGCGAGAACGTGACCCCGTGGTCGATGGCCCACAGCCGGCCCGACGCGTCGCGGAGGCAGTGCGAGCCCTTCCGGTCGCTGTTGTTGATGACGGCGTCGAGCACCGCCAGCGAGCGCACGTCGTCGGCGCCGGAGTGCACCACGGTCACCGCCGAGCCGCCCGGCGCCTCGCCGTCGAAGACGGCGTGCCATCCAGCAGGGGCACGGCCCTCCGGGACGAGGTCGACGACGGCGTCGTCGGGCACCGGGTCGAAGGGGTCACCGACCCACAGCTGCACCGAGCCGGGCCCGAGCGGGCCGTCGCGCAGCACCGTCGGCGGCACGACGTGCCACCGACCCAGCTCGGACACCACGTGTGCCGCGACCTCGCGGCCCGCCAGGGTGCCCTCGGGGAAGTCCCAGAGCGGTCGCTCGCCACGCACGGGCTTGTAGACGACATGCCCACCGGGCAGCGTCGACACGCGGGCGACGACGGCCATGTTCGAGGACCCGGCGACGCGCCCCAGCACCTCGAGCTCGCCGGTGAGGTCGACCGGCTGCGGGTGCGTCTCAGCGGCGGTAGCCATTGGCCCGCGGGCAGATGTGGCCCGTGGGGTCGAGGGGCCCGCCGCAGAACGGGCACGGGGGCCGGCCGGCGGCCACGAGCGCCGAGCTGCGGCGGGCGAAGGCCCGCGCGTCGGCGGGGTCGAGGGTCACCCGCAGCGAGTTGCGTCCGAGCGGGCCGACCGGCTCCTCGTCGTCGTCCTCGTCGACCTCGTCCGGGTCGTGGTCGTGGCACTCGATGACGATGCGCTGGCGGTCCTCGTCCCAGGCGAGCGAGAGGGTCTGCACGTGCCAGTCCTCGTCGAAGGGCGTCTGCAGCGGTTCGGTGTCCTCGGACGCGCCACCGGGCTGGCCGGGCTCGACCGCGGCCGCCGGGGCCAGCTGGTCGAGGACGTCGTTGATGCGGTCGGCGAGGATCGCGACCTGCTGCTTCTCGAGCCCCACCGTGACGAGGCGCAGGCCGTCGGTGGCCTGGAGGTAGAAGGCCCGCTGTCCCGTCGGTCCGACGGTGCCGGCGACGAACCGGTCGGCGGGGTCGAAGTCCTGGACCGTCATGCGTTCGACCCTATCCGACGAGGTCCGCAGGTCCGGGGCCACCGCCGACGACCGCGTCGCCCTCCGGGACCGCCGGCCGCTCGTCCGGCCGCAGCCCCGTCAGGTCCCCGCCGACGTCGTTGACGCGCAGGACGAAGGGCTTGCGGCTCGTGTACCGGACGACGCTCACCGAGGCCGGGTCGACGAAGATCCGCTGGAAGTCGTCGAGGTGGGCACCCGTGGCGTGCGACAGGACGGCCTTGATGACGTCACCGTGCGACACGGCCACCCAGACGGCGTCCGGGCCGTGCGTCTCGAGGATCCGCGCATCCACCTCGCGGACCGCCTGCAGGGCCCGGTCCTGCATCTGCACCATCGACTCGCCCGGGTACTGGGCGGAGTCGGGGAACCGGGCCTGGCTCGGACGGTCCTGCACGACCTTCCACAGCTCCTCGCGGGCCAGCTCGGCGAGCGGTCGGCCGGTCCAGGCCCCGTAGCGGCACTCCCCCAGCCCGTCGTGGACGCTGCGGCGGACGCGGCCGGGCAGCGGTGCGCAGAGCAGGTCGGCCGTCTGGACGCACCGGTCCAGCGGGGAGGACACGACCTCCACGACGGGCAGCGTCGCCGCGGCCAGACGCGCCCCGACCGAGGCGGCCTGCGCCTCACCGGTCTCGTCGAGGAAGACGCCGGGCATCCAGCCGGCGAGCGTGCCCGAGACGTTGGCGCTCGAGCGGCCGTGGCGCACGAAGATCACGGTGGGCACGGGCGCCAGCCTAGACGCGCAGGTGACCGCGGCCTCCAGTCCCCTCGCAGGACGGCGTGGTGACATAGGGGGGTGATCGTGGACAAGGCCATCTACCGCAACGGCAAGCGGCAGGGGTGCGGCGACCTCAGCGACGAGCTCGACGTGCTGCGCCTCACCCAGGACGGCTTCCTCTGGATCGGGCTGAAGGACCCCACCGACGAGGAGTTCGACCTCGTCAACGAGGAGCTGCACCTGCACCCGCTGGCCGTCGAGGACGCCGTCAACGGCCGGCAGCGCGCCAAGATCGAGCAGTACGAGACCTCGACGTTCGTCGTCCTCAAGACCCTGCGCTACGTCGAGGTCACGAGCGACATCGAGACCGGCGAGGTCATGCTCTTCATCGGTGACCGCTTCGTCGTCACGGTGCGCCACGGCGAGGGCAACCCCCTCGCCGGCGTGCGTCAGCGGCTCGAAGCCGACCCGGAGCGGCTCGACCACGGACCCCTCTCGGTGCTGCACGCCGTCATGGACTCCGTCGTCGACAACTACGTCGTCGTCGACGCCGAGATCAAGAAGGACCTCGACCAGATCGAGGAGGAGGTCCTCGGCTCGGACCAGCAGGGTGACGCCAACACGATCTACCGCCTCAAGCGCGAGGTGCTCGAGTTCCGGCGCGCGAGCAAGCCGCTCGCCGACACCCTCGCCAACTTCATGGAGCGCGGCCGCGGCCGGTTCCTGCCGACGGAGATCCTCGTCTTCTTCCGCGACGTCGCCGACCACCTGCGCCTCGTCAACGACCACGTCGAGTCCTACGACCGGCTGCTGACCGACGTCCTGTCGGCCCACCTGGCCTCGGTGGGGATCCAGCAGAACGAGGACATGCGCAAGATCTCGGCGTGGGTCGCCATCGCCGCGGTGCCGACGATGATCGCCGGTATCTACGGCATGAACTTCGACCGCATCCCGGAGCTCACCGCCAGCATCCACACGAGCAGCGGCGAGTTCTACTACGGGTACTTCGTCGCCCTGGCCGTCATGGCGGCGTCGTGCCTGGGTCTCTACCGCGCCTTCAAGCGCTCCGGCTGGCTCTAGGGGTCAGGTGGCGCTGATGACGCCGGCGGCGAGCACCGCTGCGAGGACGACGCCGAGCAGCACGCGGTACCAGACGAAGGCCATCAGGCTGTTCGTCGCGACGAAGCGCAGCAGCCAGGCGATCGAGGCGTAGGCGACGACGAAGGCGACGACGAGCCCGACGACCACTGGCCCCAGGCCGAGCGCCGTCAGGCCCTCCTTCTCCTGCACCGCCTGGAAGAGGCCCGCGGCCGTCAGGGCCGGGATCGCGAGGAAGAACGACAGCCGCGTGGCCGTGACGCGGCTGATGCCGCGCGCGATGCCCGCCGAGATCGTCGCACCCGAGCGCGAGACCCCCGGGACGAGCGAGAAGCACTGGACGAGGCCGATGACGAGCCCGTCCACCGGGCGGACCGAGTGCTCGTCCCGCACGAGGCCGCGGGCCTCGTGCCGGGCGTACACGCGCTCGGCGACGACCATGACGACGCTCCACAGCAGCAGGGCCGCCGCGACGACCCACAGGCTGCGCAACGTGCTCTCGATCGCGTGCCGCCCGAGGAACCCGACGACGCCGACGGGGACCGAGCCGATGACGACGGCCCACGCGAGCCCGTAGTCGGGATCGCGGCGCGCCTCCGCACTGCCGAGACCACGGAACCAGGCCAGGGCGAACCGGACGATGTCGCGGAAGAAGTAGAGCAGCGTCGCGACGATGGCCCCGAGCTGGATGACCGCGGTGTAGGCGGTGACCGCCGGGTCGTCGACCGACAGACCGAGCAGCTTCTCGGTGATCGTGAGGTGCCCCGTCGACGAGACGGGCAGGTACTCGGTCAGGCCCTCGACGACGCCGAGGACGACGGCATCGAGGTAGCTGAGGTCGGCCATGTCGTGGTCAGCCTTCTGCGTGGGGGTCGGGACCGGCGCCCCGGCGCGCCCCGGCACGGGGCGGCCACTCGGCACCAGCCTGCACCCTAGCGGGCGGTCCTGCGGGGCCGCCGCGTCAGCCAGCCGCGTCAGCCCGCCGCGTCGGCTCGGCCGGACGCGTCGAGGCCGGCGATGCCCGCCATCACCTCGACGGTGTCGAGCGCCTGGTCGCGCGTCATGCCGCCGCTCGTGGCGACGGCGAGCGTCGTGACGCCGGCGTCCGCGTAGCGCTGCATCCGCCGGGCCACGCGTGCCGGCGAGCCGAGCAGGGCCGTCTCGTCGATGAACTCGAGCGGGACGGCCTCCGCGGCCTCGCGGTGCCGGCCGTCGAGGTAGAGGTCCTGGATGCGGGCGGCGGCGTCCTCGAAGCCCATCCGGCAGGCGAGCTGGTTGTAGAAGTTCTGCTCCCGCGAGCCCATGCCACCGATGTAGAGGGCGCAGTACGGACGCACGTGGGCCGCGGCCGCCTCGACGTCGTCGAGGAGCACGACGGGGGTCGTCGCGACGACGTCGAAGCCGGCCAGGGGGTCCTCGGGCGTGCCCCGACCGGCGGCGCGCCGGGCGGTGCGGATCACCTCGAGGTGGTCGCCGGCGTGGTCGGGGCTGAAGAAGATGCCGAGCCAGCCGTCGGCGATCTCTCCCGAGAGGGCGAGGTTGCGCGGGCCGACAGCTGCCAGGTAGACGGGAACATGCGGGCGCAGGGGGCGCGTCCCGAGCCTGAGGGCCTTGCCGGGGCCGCCCGGCAGGGGCAGCGGGTAGTGCCGGCCCGCGTGCTCGACGACGTCGCGCCGCAGGGCGGCACGGACCACCTCGACGTACTCGCGCGTACGCGCCAGCGGCTGGGCGAAGGGCACGCCGTGCCAGCCCTCGCTCACCTGGGGGCCCGAGACGCCGAGCCCGAGCCGGAACCGGCCGCCCGACATGGTGTCGAGGGTGGCGGCGGTCATGGCCGTCATCGCCGGGGTGCGGCCCGGGATCTGCATGACGGCCGAGCCGAGGCCGATGCGCTCGGTCAGCGCCCCGATCCACGACAGCATCGAGACGCTGTCGCTGCCGTAGGCCTCCGCGACCCAGGCGCTGTCGTAGCCGAGGCGGTCGGCGGCGCGGGCCACGGCGACCATGTCCTCGCCGGTCGTGCCGCGTCCCCAGTACCCGAGGTTCACGCCGAGTCTCATGCAGGCGAGGCTATCTGTCACGACGCCGTCGGCCGACCGGCTAACGTGTCCCACCATGCGCAGGCGTCTCGGGTCGTCCGGTCTCTCCGTCACGCCCCTGGCGCTCGGGACCATGCTCTGGGGCAACGCCGTCGACCGCCACGACGCCGCCGAGCACCTGCGGGCGTTCGTCGACGCGGGCGGCAACCTCGTCGACACCGCCTACGGCTACGGCGGCGGCGACGCCGAGACCATCCTCGGCGGGCTCATCGGCGACGTCGTCCCTCGCGAGGACCTCGTCGTGTGCACCAAGGCCGGCATCTCCCGCGCGTCGGGCGAGCGACGCGTCGACGTGTCGCGTCGTGGCCTCATGGCCCAGCTCGAGGCGTCGCTGCGTCGCCTCGGCACCGACCACGTCGACCTCTGGCTCGTGCACACGTGGTCCGACGACGTGCCGCTGTCCGAGACCCTGTCGGCGCTCGAGTGGGCCGCGGTGTCGGGCCGGGCCCGCTACGTCGGCGTGTCGAACTACTCCGGCTGGCAGTCCGCACGCGCGTTCAGCCTGCTCGAGTCGGCGCGGGTGCCCTTGGTGGCCAACGAGGTCCAGCTCTCACTGGTCCATCGCGACGCCGAGACGGAGGTCGTCCCCGCCGCCGTGGGGCTCGGCTTCGGCCTCCTGCCGTGGTCACCGCTCGGACGCGGCGTACTGACCGGCAAGTACCGCAACGGCATCCCCTCGGGCTCCCGGGCGGCCTCGAGCGACTTCCCCGGCTTCGCCCAGCGCTTCCTCGACGAGCACAGCGCGGGGGTCGTCGAGGCCGTGGCCATGGCCGCGCGTGGCCTGGGCACGTCGGCCGCCGAGGTCGCGCTGGCCTGGGTGCGGGACCGCCCGGCCGTGGCCGCGCCGGTGGTCGGCGCGCGCACGACCAGCCAGCTGCGAACGGCCCTGGCCAGCCTGGACCTCGAGCTGCCGGCCGAGATCGTCGGCGCCCTGGACGACGTCTCCGGCTGACCGAGCCACCCGGTTCGACGCCGGGTCGACCCGCGACTCAGCTCCCGGAGGACCCGGGACGCGCGCCGTGCGAGGCGTCGCGCCGGGGCAGGTCCGCCTCCTCGTCCTCGTAGTCGTCGTCCTCGTCGTCGTCCACGTCGTCGAGGTCGTCGTCCACGTCGTCGAGGTCGTCGTCCACGTCGTCGAGGTCGTCGTCCTCGTCGTCCTCTTCGTCGTCCTCGTCGTCCTCGTCGTCCTCGTCGTCCTCGTCGTCCTCGTCGTCGAGATCGTCGTCCTCGTCGTACTCGTCGGGGTCGAGGCCCGCGTAGACCCGGCCGTCAGAACCGTCGTCGTCCTCGTGCCCGTCGAAGTCGTCGCCGTAGATGGCGAGCGGCGTCGCGACCTCGGTGGCCTCGTAGAGCGCCTCGTCGTAGTCGTCGAACGCCTCGGCGAGGTCCTGCGCGGCGGCGACCACCATCGGGTGGTCGGGGTCGCGGCTGGCCGACGCGGCCTCGTAGTGGCGCTCGAAGGCGGCGACGAGCTTCTCGAGCGCGGAACGCGGGTCGACGGTCATGCCACGACCGTAGTCGACGCGTCGCGTGCAGAGAACCGCAATGCCGCTCGCGTCGTGGACCCGGGTCCGGACGCGGGACGACCCCGGCGCGTCGGGTCGCGGCGGGGTCGTCGGCGTCGGCGGGCCGGGCGGGGGGCTCAGCCGTGGACGGGGTCGGTCACATCGGCGCCTTCACGGTGTCCTTGGCGGCAGGCGCAGTGATGTCGACGGGCTCGCCGTACTTGCTCATCCGCATGTCGGCCTTGACACCGGAGATGTCGAACGTGACGCGGCGCAGGTGGTCCTGGTCGTCGAGCCACACCGTGTAGAGGATGGTCTTGGGCAGCTGGCCCTTGGCGTCCGCGCCGAGCTGACCCTCGATCGCCGACGTGTCGAGCGTCAGCTGGTACTTGTCCATCGACTGACCGTCGAGGGAGTCCTCTCCGACGAACTTCACGTCCGTGAGGGCCTTGTCGAACTGGTCGTACATCTTCGTCGGGTCGGCCTGGGCCAGGGAGGATGTCAGCTGCCGGCCCATCGCCGACGAGCTGTCGAGGACCGCCCACTTGCCGGGCTTCTGTCCGGGGACGCCCTTCATGTAGATCTTCTTGTCCACGAGGATCATGTCGAGCTGCATCTGGCCGGCCATGTCCATCGACACCTTCATGGCCGGGTTGCCCGGGTCGACCTTGGTGTCGCCGGTCATCTCCATCTTCTGGCCGGCGGTGCCCATCGTCATCGTCACGTGCGCCGTGGTGGCCGTCGCGGCGCCCTTCTTCAGCGCGTCGACGAACGCCGCCTTGTCCTTGTACGGGCCGCCCGCGTCGGCAGGCGCGCTGGTGCTCGTGGCGGCGGCCGAGGCCGGCGCGGTGCTGGCGGCCGGCGGGGCGTCGGCCTTGCCACAGGCCGTGAAAGCGAGGACCGCGGGCACGACGACGAGCGCGGCCGCGACCCGGCGCAGGTTCCATTTCATGTGATTGACCTCCTGGGCCATCGGCGCCGGGCCAGGCCACGGCGGTTCCCCTGTGTGCGTCGGCTCCCCTCCGACGAGTACCGGTCGAGGCTATCGCGATGCGTCGACGCCTCAGGTATCGGTGGTGTCACAATGGGCGGCGATGACGGAGTACGAGTACCGGGTCCTCACCTTCGACCGCCGCACGTCCAAGACCGACGCGCGGCAGCAGCTGCGCGAGCACGCCGAGTACGGCCGCTGGGAGCTGTTCCGCACCGTGGTCTACGAGGGCGGCGTCCGGCGGATGTGGCTGCGGCGGCGCATCATGCGCGTCCAGCGCACCGCCTGACCGTTCGGCCCCTCGCCCGGTGAGCGGGGTGGGTCCGGCCCGTCCGGCAGCGGGTCAGCAGGTGCGCAGGAAGTCGCCGAGGACGCGCGCCCCGAACCGCAGCGACTCGACGGGCACCCGCTCGTCGATGCCGTGGAACATCGGGGCGAAGTCGAGGTCGGCGGGCAGGCGCAGCGGCGCGAACCCGTACCCGGTGATGCCCAGGCGGCCGAGCGCCTTGTTGTCGGTGCCGCCGGAGAGGCAGTAGGGCAGCACGCTCGCCTCGGGGTCTTCGCGCAGCAGGGACTGCTTCATCGCCTCGACGAGGTGCCCGTCGAACGGCGCCTCGAGCGCGACGTCACGGTGCACGACCTCGACGTCGACGTGCTCGCCGGCGAGGCGGCGCACCGTCTCCATGAGGTCGTCCTCGTGGCCGGGCAGGAACCGGCAGTCGAGCGCGGCCGTCGCGGTCTGCGGGACGACGTTGTGCTTGTAGCCCGACTCGAGCATGGTGACGTTGGCGGTGTCGCGCAGCGTCCCGCGCACGAAGCCCTGGGCGCCGCCCATGGCGCCCAGCAGCTCCTCGAGGTCGTCGTCGGCATACCCGATGCCGGTGAGCGCGCTCAGCCCCTCGAGCAGGTCGCGCACCGAGGCGATGTACTCGCGCGGCCACTCGTGCGCGGCGATCCGGCCGATGGCCCCTGCGAGGTGCACGATCGCGTTGTCGGCGTTGGGAACCGAGCCGTGCCCGGCCCGTCCGTGCGCGCGCAGGCGCAGCCAGGCGATGCCCTTCTCCGCCGTCTGGAGCAGGTAGGCCCGACGCTCGCCCTGCGGCGTGGGGACCGTGACGCTGTACCCGCCGACCTCGCTGACCGCCTCGCTGACGCCCTCGAACCACTCCGGGTGGTGGTCGACCAGCCAGTGGCTGCCGTACGTGCCGCCGGCCTCCTCGTCGGCGAAGAAGACCACCGTCGTGGTGCGGGCGGGCTTGGTCCCCGTGCGTGCCAGCTGCCGGACGTTCGCGAGGATCATCGCGTCCATGTCCTTCATGTCGACCGCGCCCCGGCCCCAGATGCAGCCCTCGCGCTCCTCCGCCGCGAACGGGTCGACCTGCCAGTCGGCGGCGTCGGCCGGCACGACGTCGAGGTGGCCGTGAACGGCCAGACCCGGACGCGTCGGGTCCTCGCCCTCGAGGCGCAGGACCACCGTCGCGCGTCCCGGCTCGCTCTCGAGCAGCTCCGCGTCGAGGCCGACCTCGGCGAGCTGGCCCAGCACGTACTCGGCCGCCTTGCGCTCCCCCGGCCCGCTGCCGTCGCCGTAGTTCGTCGAGTCGATGCGGATGAGATCGGCGCAGATGCGGGCCACCTCGTCCTCGGCGGCGATCGTGGCGGTGCGGTCGACGGGCTCGCTCATGCGGCCAGCCTAGGTGGTCGGCGGCGACCCCGACCGGACGGATGCCGGTGACGGCTGGGGTCGTTTGGTCTTTTGGTCGGGGCCCCTGTAACGTTCTCCTCGCCGCAAGGGGCTCCCTCGAGCCCCCTTGCTCATCACCTTGTCGGGGTGGCGGAATGGCAGACGCGCTAGCTTGAGGTGCTAGTGCCCTTAACGGGCGTGGGGGTTCAAGTCCCCCCCTCGACACCCACGGAACCCCCGGGCCCCAGCGCCCGGGGGTTCTCGCGTTCCCAGCCCCCCGGTCCCCGTCCCTGTCCCGGGCCCTGACGACATGACCCCATCACCCCATGACTCCATGACTCGATGACTCCATAACTCGATGACCGTCGACGGGGCCCGTCGACACCTCTGACACCGAGATGACCATCGAGATAATCTCGATCTCGTGACCGGCCGAGACCGCCCTGCCCGCACCGCCGCGGCCCTGGCCGACGACGTCCACGACGTCATGGGCCTGTTCCGTCGCCGGTCGCGCCGCCTGGTCGGCACTCCCCTGCCCGATCTCGGGCTCTCGGGCGCCCAGCTCGAGCTGGTCCGCGTCGTTCGGCGCAACCCCGGCATCGGCGTCGCGGAGGCGGCCTCGGCACTGGGGCTGGCTCCGAACACCGTGTCGACGCTCGTGGGCCAGCTGACCGGGCTCGACGTCATCGTGCGCGTGCGCGACGCCGCCGACCGACGCATCGCGCGCCTCGAGCTGACACTGTCAGCCGCTGCGGCGCTCGAGCACTGGCGCGACCGTCGGACCCAGGCCACCGTCGTCGCCCTCGACGCGCTCGACGCCGAGGAACGCGCCGCCGTCGCCCGGGCGCTGCCGCTCCTGGCGCGCGTCGCCGCATCGCTCCCCGAGCCGGGCACCCCGAACCCGCCGACCCCGCCCGGTTCCTCGGTCCCGTCGACGACGACCGCTGCGAACGCCACCACACCGGCGGGCGCCACCGTCGAGCAACCAGGACGGTGACCGCGTGACGGCGGCGCCCGCCCTCGACATCCGTGACCTCGGCTACAGCTTCGGCCGGCACCGGGCCGTCGATCACCTCAGCCTCACGGTGGAGCCCGGTGAGTGCTTCGGCCTGCTCGGACCCAACGGCGCCGGCAAGACGACGACGATCCGCCTGCTCAACACCCTGCTGCCCCTGCAGGAGGGGCAGGTCGAGGTGTTCGGCCACTCGGTGCGCGCCCGGGCGATGCAGGTGCGGCGCCTCATCGGCTACGTGCCGCAGCAGCTGTCGATCGAGGGGGCCCTGAGCGGCCGCGAGAACGTCGAGTGGTTCGCCCGGCTCTTCGACGTGCCCCGCCGCGAGCGGGCCACCCGCGTCGACGAGGTCCTCGCCATGGTCGACCTGCTGCCCGACCAGCACCGGCTGGCCTCGACCTACTCCGGTGGCATGGTCCGGCGCCTCGAGCTGGCCCAGGCGCTCGTCAACCAGCCGGCGCTCCTCGTCCTCGACGAGCCGACGGTCGGCCTCGACCCCGTCGCGCGCGACAGCGTCTGGCAGCGGGTCTCCCAGATGCAGGACGACCACGGCATGACCGTCGTCCTCACCACGCACTA
>NZ_JBPGXG010000052.1:0-27415 GCF_056755255.1 Monashia sp. HAY1-5C
CCCCCCCCCCCCCCCCCCCCCCCCCCCCCCCCCCCCCCCCCCCCCCCCCCCCCCCCCCCCCCCCCCCCCAACCAAAAACCCCCCCCCCAGATGTAGCTCCGTCTCGTGGGCTCGGAGATGTGTATAAGAGACAGATCCCTCACCGACCGAAGGACGGCCATGACCGCCACCATCTCGCCGCCTCCTGCACCGACGCAGACGGCCGTGCTCTCGCTGCGCGGCATCTCCAAACGCTTCGGCGCGGTCCAGGCCCTGTCGAACATCGACTTCGACGTCCACCCGGGCGAGGTCGTCGCCCTCGTCGGCGACAACGGCGCCGGCAAGTCGACCCTCGTCAAGACGATCGCCGGGGTCTACACCCCCGATGCCGGCACCATGGAGTTCGCCGGCGCGCCGGCGAGCGTCACATCCCCGGCGGAGGCCCAGCGACTCGGCATCGCGACGGTGTTCCAGGACCTCGCCCTCTGCGACAACCTCGACGTCGTCGCGAACCTGTTCCTCGGCCGCGAGCTGCACAGCGGTCGGGCCCTCGACGAGGTGACGATGGAGAAGGAGAGCTGGCGCCTGCTGCGCCAGCTCTCGGCGCGGATCCCCTCGGTCCGCATCCCCGTCGCGAGCCTCTCGGGCGGCCAGCGCCAGACGGTCGCGATCGCCCGCTCGCTGCTCGGCGACCCCAAGGTCGTCATGCTCGACGAGCCGACCGCGGCCCTCGGCGTCGCCCAGACCGCCGAGGTGCTCAACCTCGTCGAGCGCCTGCGCGAGAACGGCCTCGGCGTCATCCTCATCAGCCACAACATGAGCGACGTCATGGCCGTCGCGGACCGTGTCACGGTGCTGCGCCTCGGACGCAACAACGGCACGTTCGACGTCAGCCGCACGAGCGTGCAGGAGATCATCGCCGCGATCACGGGCGCCACGACCAACGCGGTGTCCGAGCGCGCCTCGCGACGGGCCCATGCCGGGCACCCCGAGCCCGACCAGCACACCGAGCAGCCCGAGCCGCAGGAGCAGTCATGAGCACGACGACCCCCGACCCCACCCGGGACTCGACCGCACCGGCAGGCGCCGGCCTCGCCGCTCGGGCCGAGGATGCCGCCCACGCGACGCCGGCCCAACCGGCCGCCCGGGCCGCCGCCCTGCCCGCCGACCTGCAGGACGAACGGCTCATCGCCGAGGCCGGCGTGGCGGGTGCCGCCCGGGCCTTCTTCGCGAGGCTGCGCAGCGGTGACCTCGGCGCGCTACCGGTCGTCGTCGGCCTCGTCATCATCTGGGTGGTCTTCCAGAGCCTCAACGACGCGTTCCTGTCCCCGCGCAACCTCGTCAACCTGACCCTCCAGAGCGCGGCGATCGGCACGATCTCGATCGGCATCGTCCTCGTGCTGCTGCTCGGCGAGATCGACCTGTCCGTCGGCTCGATCAGTGGCCTCGCGGCGGCGATCGTGGCGGTGGGGACCGTCGAGCGCGGCTGGCCGGCGCTCGTCGCGATCGTCGCGGCGATCCTCGCGGGCACCGTCATCGGCCTGGCCTACGGCGCGGTCTACACCCGCTTCGGGGTGCCGAGCTTCGTCATCACCCTGGCCGGGCTGCTCGGCTTCCTCGGGCTGCAGCTGAAGGTCCTCGGCGAGACCGGCTCGATCAACCTGCCCTTCCAGTCCGGACTGGTCACCTTCGCCCAGCAGACCTTCCTGCCGCCGGTCGTCGCCTACGTCCTGGCCGCGCTCGTGGTGGCGGCCTACGCCGCGAGCAGGCTGCGCGCGAACGCCCGGCGAGACGCGGCCGGCCTGTCGACGACGCCGGTGGGCTTCGTCGTGGCCCGCGCCGCCTTCCTCGCGGTCGTCCTGCTCGCGCCCATCGCGGTGCTCAACCAGGACCGCGGCGTGTCGGTCATGTTCCTCGTGTTCCTCGCGTTGGTCGTCGTCATGGACTTCGCGATCCGGCGCACGAGCTGGGGGCGCTCGGTCATGGCGGTCGGCGGCAACGTCGAGGCCGCCCGTCGGGCCGGCATCGACGTGCGGCGCACCTACCTCACCGTCTTCGCGCTGTGCTCGACGTTCGCGGCCCTCGGCGGCATCTTCGCGGCGGCCCGCCTCGCGGCGGCCAACCAGAGCAGCGGGGGCGCCGACACCAACCTCAACGCCATCGCGGCCGCGGTCATCGGCGGGACGAGCCTCTTCGGCGGGCGCGGCTCGGCCTACGCGGCACTGCTCGGCATCCTCGTCATCCAGTCGATCAGCAACGGCCTCGCGCTCATCAACCTCGGCTCCCCGGAGCGGTACATGATCACCGGCGCGGTCCTGCTCCTCGCCGTGACGGTGGATGCGCTGAGCCGGCGCAGCCGGGCGGCCCACGGGCGCGCCTGACGCCGCGCAGGCACGCCAGGGACCTTCGCCGACGGTCGGTCGGCGGGGACGGGAGGAGGGCCCGGAGGTGGGAGACCACCGCCGGGCCCTCTGCCGTCGGGGCCCTCTTGAGCTGGCGCGGAACCCGTCGTATCCTCGGGAACACAGCACGAAGTTGAGCGGTTACCACTCAAGAAAGGTCACCGTTGGCCCATCAGATACGGCCACCGTTCATCGAGGAGAACTGACATGAGCACCACCACCTTCGACCCGTTCCGCAGCACTTTCGACCGCACGTTCGACCGTCTCTTCACCGACGGCCTGCGCTCGAGTGCCGGCGCCGTCATGCCGATGGACCTCTACCGGTCCGGCGAGAACTTCGTGGCCCGCATCGACCTGCCGGGCGTCGACCCTTCGAGCATCGACATCGATGTCGAGGACCGCACCCTCACGGTCCGGGCCGAGCGCCCGGCCCCCGAGGTCGAGGGCGCGCAGTGGCTCTCGCGGGAGCGCCCGACGGGCACCTTCGCCCGCCAGCTGTCGCTCGGTCGCGGGCTCGCGCTCGACCGCATCGAGGCGGACTACCGTGACGGCGTCCTCACCCTGGTGATCCCGGTCGCGGAGGAGGCCAAGCCGCGCAAGATCTCCGTCTCGCACGGCGGTGGCACCCAGTCGATCGAGTCGGGCGGGTCCTCCGACTCCGAGAGCTGACCATCACGACGCACGAGGCCCCGGGTGGACGGCCGCCCGGGGCCATCGCCTGCCTGCGGCCGCGCCGCCGAGCCGGACGCCTCGCACGGGACCCTCAGGCGTCGGCCCGGTCGTGCACCGGCGCCCCGACGAGACGACGCACCGGGTCGGGGGCCGAGGCCGTGACCCAGGCCTCGAGGCGATCGTGCAGCCAGGGCACGAGCGCCCAGGTGGCGAACCACACGACGAGGACGCCCACGGCCAGGCCCGTCACGACGTCGTGCCAGTAGTGCGCCCCGGTCAGGACCCGCGCGACGGCGACGGTGAGGGCGACGGGGGCGGCGAACCGCCACCACACGGGCACCATGACGACGACGGCCGTCGCGAGCGCCGCGGCGATGACGGCGTGGTTGCTCGGCCACGAGTAGTCGCCCACCGCTGGGCAGGCCGCGAGCGGGTGCACCGCGAGGGTGCGGCAGGGTCGTTCCTCCCGGACGACGGCCTTGACCAGCTCGCTCAGCGCGTACGCCCCGACGACGCTGAGGCCTGCGCCGACCGCGACGGCGACGTGCTCGAGCCCCCGTGACCGCGCGCGCCAGGCCAGCAGACCGGCCGCGCCGAGGAGCGCGAGGATGCCGAGCTCGCCCGCGACCTCCACGAGGGCACCGACCGGGCCGGGCAGCGAGTCACCGAGGTGAGCCGTCCACGTGTAGAGCGGGTCGCGGACGACCGCGAGCAGCGCCACGACGACCGCGCAGCCGACGACCGCCAGCAGCAGGCGCGACCCGCCCACCCGGCGTCCGGCCTCGGCAGGGCTGCTCGCGCGCAAAGACATGCGCACGACCGTAGGCCACGAACCTGACAGCGTCCTGCCACTGCTCGTCGCGCGGCGTCAGAGGCGACCGCGGATCGGCGTGCGTTCGACGGGGTCGCCCTCCTCGGGCATGACCAGCTCGGCCCGGACCCCCAGCAGGCGCACCTCGCGGTCCGGGTCGAGGCGACCGGCGAGCTCGACGGCGGCCGCGACGACGTCGGCGACGTCGGTCGTCGGGGCCGCCAGCTTGCGGGCCTTCGTCTGCGTGAAGAACGGTGCATACCGCACCTTGAGGGTGACCCGGAAGACCGGTCGCCCCTCCTTGACGGTGTCCGCGAACACCTGGGCGGCGAGCACGCGGACGGCCTCCTGCACCTCGGCTGGCGTCGTCAGGTTCTGCTGGTACGTCGTCTCGCGGCTGTGGCCTCGGGCGACCCATGGGCTGTCGTCGACGACCGCGGACCCCAGGCCGCGGCCGAGCTGGTGGTACCAGACCCCCATGCGCGGGCCGAACTCGCCGACGAGGGCGGACTCGTCGGCCTCGGCCAGGGAGCGCACCGTGTCGAGGCCGAGCGCGGCGAGCCGCTTCGACACCCGCGACCCGACGCCCCACAGGTCGATGACCGGCCGGTCCCCCATGACCTCGAACCAGTTGTCCCTCGTGAGGCGGAAGACGCCGCGTGGCTTGCCGAACCCGGTCGCGATCTTGGCCCGCACCTTGTTGTCGCCGATGCCGACGGAGCAGTGCAGCTCGGTGGCCTCGAGCACGGTCTGGCGCACCAGGCCGGCGAACGCCTCGGGATCGTCGGTCTCGACCCCGAGGAACGCCTCGTCCCAGCCGAGGACCTCGACAACGACCCCGAGCGAGCGCAGCGCGTCCATGACCCGTCCGGAAGCCTCGGTGTAGGCCTCGGCGTCGACCGGCAGGATGACGGCGTCGGGCACCTTGCGCGCCGCGATCCGCAGCGCCATGCCTGACCCGACGCCGTACCGGCGTGCCTCGTAGCTGGCCGTCGAGACGACGGCCCGCTCCGTGGGGTCGCCACGGCCGCCGACGATGACCGGCCGGCCGGCGAGCTCGGGGCGTCGCAGCACCTCGACCGCCGCGATGAACTGGTCGAGGTCGACGTGGAGCACCCAGCGGGTGGCGCCGTCGGTCATGCCGCCATTGTGCCCGCGCCCACCGACCGCAGCCGGACGAGCAGCCTCGACGACGTCAGCCGTGCCCGATGCGCTTGCCGCGCCGGAAGGTGTAGGCCTCGTGCGTCTCGACGGCCGGCGGGGTGGTCGCGGCGTCGGGGTGGTCGAGGGGGTCGAGGGGGTCCACCGGGTCCACCGGGTCGACGCGGTCGCGGTCGAGCGCGGTGCCGTCGGACGGGTCGCCCGGGCGCGGCCAGGGCTCGACCTCGTCCTCGATCGCGCGGGGGGCCGCCGCGTCCTGGGCCCGGGCCGCGACGACGATGCCGTGGTAGAGCATCAGGGCGGCGAGGCCGGTGACGAGGTAGGCCGACACCGCGAGGCCCGGGCTCGCGTGGCCGCCGCCGAAGTCCGATCGCAGGACGTGGAGGACGGCCGCAGCGGCACCCACGAGGGCGGCGCCGACGAGCCAGAGGGCAGCCGAGCGCCGCGTCGTTGTGCTCACGGGGTCACTCTCGCACAGCGCGACCGGCACGAGAGGCGGCTCCGCATGCGGCACACCGATGCCGCCCACCGGGGCCGGCCTGTGCTGCGGTCTGTGCTCCGGCCTGCGGTCCGGTCAGCGGGCCGGGTGCGCGGCCAGGACGTCGCCGGCGGCGGGCCTGGCGGTCGCCGCCCCGAGCCCGGCGGCGTTCCCCGACAGGTTCTCCACGAGGACCTCCGCACCGTGGTTCGCGCGCTGCTGCACGGTGTTCTTCGCCGCGTTACCCACGCCGCCGACCGGCGTCGACGCGAGCGGCTCGAGGGGCTCGAGGGGCGTGGCGAGGCCGTCGAGGGCCGGCAGCCGGGGGGCGAACGCGTCTGTCGGCAGCACCGGCAGGGACGGCGCGACCGGCGCCGACGAGGGACGAGCCCGGGTGGCCCCGCCGCCCGCGACATCCGCGGCCCGCGCGGCCGCTGTGGCCGGCGTGGCCCGTCGGTCGGACGGCATCGACGCGGACGGAGGCGCGTCGTGCGGCAGGAGCGTCCCGGTGACCGACGGGACGATGCCCAGCTCGGTGGTCAGCTCGGTGCCCAGTTCGGTGCTCTCGCGGTGCGTCGACCCCGTCACCGCCGTCGAGGCCGTCGGCGTCGACACGAGGTCGGAGGCCGCGGGCGAGGAGACAGGGACGGGGACGGAGACGTCGTGCTGCGGGGCGTCCAGCCGGCGGGCCGCCGCATCGAGGGAGCCGACGATGAGGGCGCAGGCCGCGACGACGAGCAGCACACCGCCACCGCGCGCGCCACCGACGTGGTGCAGCGTCAGTCGGCCGAGGACGATCGCTGCGGAGGCGGCGAGGAGCGTCGAGACGCCGAGGACCACGAGGCCGCCGGTGGGTCCGCCGATGAGCGTGCCGAGGACGACGAGGGCGGCCATGAGCGTGAAGCCGAGACCGGAGCCCTCGGGCAGGCGGCGGCCACGGCCCCCGAGCAGGTCGACCCTGTCGCGAGGTGCGTGCGCGGGACGCGACGGGAGGGTGAAGGCCGTGTCGTCGGCCTCGACGAAGGGGCGCGTCTCGTCGTCACCGGTGACGTCGACCTCGCCGTGGCCGGGCTCGCGGGACGCGGCGTCCGACGGCGAGCGGCGCGAGCCGGGGTCGGGGAGCGCCGCGGCCCAGAGGTGCCAGCCGCGGGGCGGCACCGGCCACTCAGGGTCGGGCAGGAGGCGTTCGCCGCCGGCGACCCCGACCGGGACCAAGGCACGGTCGAGCGCGGCATCGAGTGCGAAACCGGGAATCGTCATCGTCCAGGACACGTCCGGACCCCCTCCACCCCTCACGGTCGGGACCCTCGACCCGACCACCGCGGACCGTCCCACCGGTCCGTCAGGACGAGCGTACGGGGAAAGTCAGGATATGTCCCGTAAAAGGTAAAAGAATGGTCAAGTGTGGCGGGTCAGGCGTCGTCCCGGTCGTGCACGCGGTAGAGGCGACCCGCGAGCCAGGCCTCCGTCTGGTCGCAGAAGTGCGGGTCGCCCTCGACACCGGAGGCACCGAGCGGAACGACCCACCGGCTGGCCGAGCGGTCGGCGAGGTCCCAGACGTAACGCGCCACGGGGCCGCCGTAGGCGCGGTCCGTGACACCCGGGGCGCTCGCCGCGGCGAGGACGCACCCCTTGTCGCCGGGGACGGGATGGGGCGTCACCGTCGGCACCCCCGCGAGGCCCGCGGAGCGCGCGAGGCCCTCGGAGCCGTCGGGGTTCGCGAGGCCGTCGAGCGCGTGGAACGGGTCGAGCCGGTGCCGGTCGCCCCACACGGCGTCGGGCCCGACCGACGCAGCGGCGCGGTCGAGCGCCACGCCCACGCCGGCCGGGACGTCGATGCCGAGCGCGTCGGCGCCCTCGACGAGGGTGTGCCAGCCGGCTCCGAGCTGGGCGAACGGGTTGGTCCACGCGGCGAAGACGCGCGAGTGGCCGAGCGGCTCGCAGACCGCGGCCAGCGGTGGCTGCTCGGCGAACCACCGGACGAGCGCGGTGCGCCAGGCGGCGAAGAGCGCCGCGGGGTGGCTGTCGACGTCGCTGTGACCGTCCCACGCGAGGAGGGTCTCGCGGGCGTCCGCGGCGCGGCCCTCCACGACGGCGGCCTCGACGAGCGGACGCATCGCGGCCACCTGGCCGTTGAGGGTGTCGACGTGGATCGCGGCGAAGTCCTCGACGGTGAGACCGGTGCGGTCCCCGACGAGCTCACGGATCCGGCCGGCGCGGAAGGGAGTCGCGTAGTCGATGCCGAGGCCGCCACCGCTCGCCCGGTCGTTGGCGCTCACCATGACGTCCTCCACGTCGGTGGCCGGAGGCGTCCGGTAGCCGTGCCACGCGTGCCTCGGGTCCCACGCCGGCAGCGGTAGCTCGAGGGCCGCGGGGTCGCGGTCGGGCACCCGTCCGGCGACGACGTGGCGGACGCGTCCCGACGCGTCGGCGACGAGGCCGCTGTTGACCGGCTCGACCCAGTGGGCGAGGGCCGCCTCGACGTCCTCGACGGTGCGGGCGCGCAGGAGGGGCAGCAGCGCCGAGAAGCCGAGGTCCTGCTCGACGCCCGTCGGGGTGCGCAGGCTGTACACCGGCGGTGTGGGGGCCGGACGCCGTGGCTCGCCGGACCTCGCCTGGGATCCGCCCTCGAGGGCCGCCTCGAGGGCCGCCTCCACGCCGGTGACGACCGGCCCGCGTCGGGTCACGACGACGGGCACGGCGACGTCGTCGCCACCCCGCACGCGGACGATCTCGGTCGACGCCTCGGCCGGCTCCCAGCCCTCGACACCGCGTGCCTCGACGACGGGTCCGCCGGCGGCGTCACGCCCGATGACCCGCAGCGACTCGGTGGCGAGGTCCTGGTAGTCGGCCATGGCGTTGGTGATGCCCCACGCCACCGTGCCCGTGTGCGCGAAGTGCTGGACCCCGGGCACGCCGGGGAACGTGAAGCCGACGACGTCGAGCTCGGGGCAGGCGAGCCCGACCTGCTGGTAGCACCCGGGCAGCTCGATGGTCCGGTGCGGGTCACCCGCGACGAGCGGCTTCCCGCTGGCCGTGCGGTGCCCGGCGACGACCCAGGCGTTGCTGCCCGAGCGGTCGGAACCCTCGGTACGCAGCAGCGGCACGACGTGCGGGCCGAGCCGCTCGGCGACGTGGGCGTTGAACAGCTTCGACGGGAACGTGCCGAAGAGCAGGTGGATGCCCCAGAAGATGCCGAGGGGCGTCCACGGCTGCCACGGTCGGGGCGCGGCGGCGTAGGCCTCGAGGCCGAGGGCCCGGATCTCGGTGGAGTCGGAAAGGCCTGCTGCGAGAGTGGAGTTCACACCGTCGACGTAGGCCGAGAGCCACTCCTGGGTCTCGGCGTCGAGCTTCTCGAAGCAGCGGCGGACCGTCCACTCGAGCCGCACCTGTCGTGCGAACCGGTCCCAGTCCACGCCTGCCGCGCCCAGGTGCTCGGCGGTACGTCCCTCCATGCGCCACCGGTGGTTCTCCACCTGCCAGGCACGGTCGAGGGCGGTGACCTGGCCCTGTACCCGAGCCAGCTCCATGACGTCGTCGGCCCACAGGTGGGGGATCCCGAGGGGGTCGCGTCGGACGCGTTCCCTCACCTGGCGTCCCGGAGCCGGCCCCACGCGTGCCAGCGGTCGACCGCGATGCGGGCCGTGACCCGGGCTCGGTCGCGCACCCGGTACGGCGACCCGGTGTAGTGCCGCGCGATGCGGTCGATGTCGCGCAGGTCGACGTCGTCGACGAGCTCGACGACGTGGCCCTGGATGCTGACGTGCGTGATCCAGTCGTCGGGGTCCATGGCGCTCAGGGCGACCCGCGGCTCACGGCGCAGGTGAGCGAGCCGGGTGCGTCCCGCGTCGAGGTTGACGAGGACCTGACCGTCCTCGAAGAGGTACCAGGTCGGGACCGACACGGGCTGGCCGTCACGGCGCACCGTGCTCATGGTGGCGTGGTTGGGTCGGGCGAGGAACGCGGTGACCTCGTCGGGCAGCGGTGGACCGGGCACGACGCGTCAGCCCTGCCCGCCCTGCGGGAAGCGGCTCTCGATCTCGCGGAAGAACGCGTCGGAGAGGCGCACGTACTGCCCGAGCGTCAGCCGGATGGGGTCACCCGGCGCGAGCCCGAGGACCGAGCGGGCCGGATCGGAGGCGAGCCGGGCCTCCGCGTCCAGCGTGCCGCCGTTCTCGAGCAGGGAGCGGACGATGGCCCGCACTTCCTGGACCGCCCCGCCGTCCCTGCCCTCGAGCGCCCGGAGCCGGTGGTCGAAGTAGCGCTCGAGGACGATGACCATGTTGTTGAAGTACTCGGACTCGAGCGACTCCAGGGCGCCCTCGAGGAGCACGACGTCGGCGTCGCCGTGGTCCCGGGACGCCTGGGCGACCTCGCGGAACATCGCCACCTGCGTCTCGACGCGGGAACGGCACGCGTCGACGTAGTCCTGCTCGTAGGCGTCCCAGTCGCGCATCGCCGGCATGGGCCCAGCCTAGCCACGCGGCGGGCCCGGGTCGCCGATGACGTCGCCGTTCCGGACGGCGCGCTACCTTGAGGCCATGGCGGATCGGCGGGAGCGCAACGTGCTCGGCGGCGACCTCGAACCGTGCGGCACCGACCCCCTGACCGGCTTCTACCGCGACGGCTGGTGCACGACCGGACCCGAGGACCGCGGCAGCCACACCATCTGCGTCGTCGCCACCCGCGAGTTCCTCGACCACCAGCGCTCCGTCGGCAACGACCTCGTGACGCCACGGCCCGAGTGGCGCTTCCCGGGCCTGACGCCCGGGGACCGGTGGTGCGTCGTCGCCGCGCGGTGGCTGCAGGCCCAGCAGGACGGTGTGGCCGCGCCGGTGTTCCTCGCTGCGACCCACGAGAAGGCGCTCGAGATCGTGCCGCTCCAGCTGCTCCAGGACTACGCCGCCGACATCCCCGACGACCCCAGCTCGTTGCTCTGACCGGCCGGCACCCGGTGCCGCGTGCCTGCGCGCGGTCGAACCCGTTTCGCGCGTTCCGGCCCGAACGAGCGACGCCGTGACGACAATCGTCGGACCGGGCACCGACCGCCCGAGCCGACGACCGAGGAGGCGACCGTGCACCACGTCCGTGCCGCACGCGTCGGCCTGCTCGGAGCCGCACTCGCAGCGGCGTTGACCGGGTCGCTGACCGGGTGCACCGCCGGCAAGCCCTCCGTCGAGCTGAGCCAGGCCGCGCCGCAGGGAGCCGGCGGCACCGCCACCGTGAGCGTGACCGTGACGCAGACGCAGGCCGTCACGCGGACGACCACGGTGCCGGTGACCTCGACGGTCACCGTGCGAGCAACCCCGACCGTGACCGTGACGATGCTCCCGCGACCTGCCCTGACGCGCACGACGGTGTTCAACCGGGCGACGGCTCTGGCCGGGTACTCCGCGCTGCTCGGCGACATCCGCCTGCTCGACCGGATGCCCTTGGCCGGCAGCGAGGCCGCCGTACGCCTCGACGCGCTGACCCACCACTTCGCCGTGCTCGCCGCGGGCGCTCCACCACCGGGCCTCGACGCCCCGACGTACTACGCGCGGCTGTCCTCGCTCCGGCTCTTCGCCGACGCCGCCACGCGTGAGGCCGAGGCGGGGTCACCGCAGGCAGCGGCGCGCTACGCCGTCATCCGGCAGGAGACGGGCACCTTCCTCGCCCTCGTCAACGGCGCCCTGTCGACGACCTACGTCCTCCCGCCGCCGCCTCCTCCGACTCCGACCCCGACGACCCCCTGACCCGACCTCGGCGCACGTCGGCGCGTACGTCGGCGAGCCGAGTTCGCCCTGGCACCCGTCTCGTCGGGTCAGCCCGGTGCCGGGGCGGCGCGGGTGGGGGTGAAGTCGACGAGGTGCAGGTGCAGGGTGCCGCCGGTCGGGGCAGGGTAGGTGCGCCCGAGGCGCGGCTGTGGGCGTGGGCGTGGGTGCGGTGGTGGGCCCGGGCGCCATGCCTTGGCCGATTCGGCTGGCCCGGCGGGTTCGGTTGACCTGTGGTGCGTGGCGGGTCGTCGGTCGGCTCGGGGTGGCCGGGCCGGCGGCCCGATCGCGAGCCCGTACCGGCTGGCGAAGTCGAGCCCGTCCGCCTTGGTGGGGTCGCCGGTGATGGTGTACTCGCCGCGGTGGTGGCCGTCGTGGTGGAAGGTGCACAGGCACAGCAGGTTGGCCAGGTCGGTGGGCCCACCGTCGCGCCAGTGCGTGAGGTGGTGGACCTCGAGGTGGATGTCGGTGCTGGCCCGGCAACCGGGGAAGCGGCAGCCGCGGTCGCGGTCCAGCACGAGGACCCGGGTCCGGTGCGGCACGACCCGATGGCTGCGGCCGACGTTGACCGGGTGCCCCTCGGTCTGCCAGACCGGGGTCAGGGTGCCGTCGCACGTGAGCCCGTCGGCGATGTGGCGGGGCAGGCGCGGGGTGCCGGTGAGCCAGCCGCCGTCGGTGTCCAGGTGGACCTGGACCCGGTAGCGGGCGCGTCGGGCGCGCGTGGGGGCGGTTCCGGACTCGAGGGAGCGGGTCGCGAGCAGGACGAGCGCGTCGGCCCAGGTGACCCGGTGCGGGCCGGGATGGGCGGCCGGGTCGCCCTCGATGACCTCCTCGATGACCTCGTGCCGGTCCGGGCCCTGCCCGGTAGCGCGGAAGAGGTGGTCCTTGGCCTCGGCGAGCGCGGCCCGCACGAGCGCGCCGACCTCGGCGGGCGCCTCGTACCGCAGCCGGAACCGGCCGTCGGGGCCGGTTCCCATGCTCAACGACGCCGGGGCGACGAGCTGCGGCCGCGCGGGCCCGGCCTCGTGCTCGGCGCCGGCGTCGGGACCGGTGGGTCGTTCGGCGGGCAGGAGGTTGCCGTCGTCGTCGAGGAGGCGAGGTTCGAGGGTGAAGTCGTAGCGGGTGACGGTGCGTTGCAGCTGCGGGACCGTCGCGTGCCGGGCGAACTCGGCGACCGTCTCGTCGAAGGCGGCCGGGGTGTGCCGGGCCACCACCGCGGCCTGGTCCAGGCTGATCCGGCCCTCGCGCAGCAAGGCGGTGGTGGCCGGCAGCTCGGCCGCCCGCCGGGCCAGCAGCACGACCGCGGCGGCCTGCCCGCGCGAGAGCCCGGCCCGCACGACGAGCCAGTGCTCCGGAGAGCGGATCCCGGCCGCCTGCCAGGACCCCTCGACCAGCGCGGCGGCGACGGCCTCGACGAGGCGGGCGTGCGCATCGTGCAGGTCGGCGGCCAGGGACGCGACGAGGTCCCAGTCCTGCTCGATCACCTCCTGCGACATACCTTTATCGTACAGGTGTTCGAATGGTATCGGAACCGTTGTCCACAACCAATTCTTCTGAGCCCCAGCGGATTTCGCGACACCTATGTGCCGCCGAGCCGACCTCGGGTATCGTCTCTTGCTGATCCGTGCACCCATTGCGTCAGACACGTGCGAGCTCGGCCACGCGGTCGACCTGGACCAGCGCGGGACGAGCCGTCCCGGTACTGAGCTCTATCCGGCCTCGACCTCTTCCCCGCGAACCGCGACGTCTCGACCCGCACCGTCGCCCGCAGCAAGCCCTCGGGCCGACGGGTGCGCGCGATCGGGCCCGGGCGGGCTCGGGCCCACCCGGGCCGTCCATTAGGCGGCCGCAAAGCGCAGGATCGCGCACTGGTTAGGCAGCGGGTAGGGCATCTCGACGCGCGTCAGGGCAGGCCGTCGTCAGGTCACGGCGAGGGCACGTCACCGTCGCCCAGGGTTGCTCACCCGTGGTTGGTCGACTCGATCGACGCGTCGTTCCGGGACACGCCGCCGGCGGCGCAGCATGTCACTGGCCACTCGGTCGGCCCGCTGGAGGGGAGGCGGGCCGACCGGTGGGGTCACGTCACCACCGTCAGCGCAGCGGTGGGACGCTCCCGAGGGTCGGCACGACGGGGGCGATCGTGCCGTCCGGGTTGTAGCGGAGCCGGTCGATGGTCACCTCGCGGTGCATGCCGTCGCCGCCGGGGATCGCGAACCGGTGGTAGGCGATGTACCAGTCGTCGGTGCCGGGCACCTGGACCACCGAGTGGTGGCCGGTGCCGAGGATGCCGAGCGACGGGTCTTTCGACAGGATGACCCCGCGGTTGACCAGGCCCGCCCCGAGGGGGCTCGTCATCGTCGCGTAGCCGACCCGGTAGTTCTCGCTGCGCGTGTCATCGATCGACCACGACAGGTAGTACTTGCCGTTCCGCTTGTGCATGAACAGGCCCTCGCGGAAGTCGGTGAGCCCGGTGAGCCGGACCACCCTGGCCGGGTCGTACGAGGTCAGGTCGGCGTTCAGGGGCACGACGTACGCGTTGCCGTTGCCCCAGTAGAGGTAGCTCTGGCCGTCGTCGTCGGTGAAGACCGCCGGGTCGATGGCCTGGCCGCCGTTCGGGTTCGACGCGACGAGCGGCTTGCCGATGGCGTCCCGGAAGGGCCCGGCGGGCGAGTCCGCAACGGCCACACCGATCTTCGCGTCCGCACAGAAGTAGAGGTAGTACCGGCCGTCCTTCTCGAGCGCCGCCGGTGCCCAGGCCCGGCCGTCGGCCCACGTGACGTCCGGCCCGAGGTCGAGGATGACCGGGTGCGCGGTCCAGTGGACGAGGTCCGTGCTCGACCACGTCGTGAACGTCGTGCTCGACCAGCCCTCGAAGCCATCCGTCGTCGCGTAGATCCAGTACGTGTCCCCGAACCGGACGATGTTCGGGTCGGCGTTGTAGCCGGGCAGGACCGGGCTGTTCATGACCACCGCGCTGACCTTCCACGCCCGCGTCGTCCCGTCGGCCCCGGTCACCGTGTAGGTCACGGGCGTCGAGAAGTCCTGGGTCGAGCCGTTGCCGGGCGTCACCCGTGCCTCGCCCGGCACGCCGAACGTCGGCGCGAGGTGGCGGACGTCGGCGCCCGGCTTCACCGGCAGCGTGACGGTGCCCGCGGTGGAGTCGATGATCGCCGGCACCCTGAGCGCGTCGAGCGTCACCGACCCGATCGCGGTCTCGTTGCCCGGCAGCGCGAGCACCTCCTCGGCCGAGAGGCCACGGTTCCACAGGGTGAACGACCGGACCCGGCCCTTGAGGTAGTGGTCGCCCGTGTACAGGGAGCGGCCCACGTAGCCGGCGGTCGTCACGCCGTCCCCGAGCTGCCCCGGCGTCACCGTGACGTTCGTGGTGCGGGCGACCTGTGCCCCGTCGAGGTAGAGCACCGCGGTGCCGCCGGCGAGCGTGTAGGTCAGGGTGTGCCACGAACCGCGCGGCAGGTCGCGTCCGGACGTCGTGTTCTGCTCCGTCGACCAGTTCCCCGAAGCGATGGCCGTGCGGTAGGCGTCGCCCGTGGCGAAGAGGTACCCGGTGCCGGACCCGTTCAGCGTGTTGCCGAGGCCCCAGAGGAAGTACGGCGTCGGCTGGCTGGGGTCGATCCACACCTGGGTCGACACCGTGACGGCGTCGAGTCCGGCGAGGAGGTTGTCGGGCAGGTCGACGTAGCCGTCGGTGCCGCCGAGCCGGAGCGCGTCGGTCGTGCGCGTCGCATCGCCCCTGAGCGTCGCCGGGCGCTGGTTGCCGGACGCGTCGGGAACGCTGGTCGCCGTGCCCCCGGCCGTCGTGGCGAAGCGGTAGTCGGCGATGACGCCCTTCCTCGTCGTCGGCGCGGGCGACGGCCCGGTCCGCAGCCGCTCGAGCTCGGCCTTCGTCACGGGCAGCACGGTGCCGTGTCGGGGCCGACCCGGGAGCTGGTAGTCCTGCGACATCGTGAAGGTGCCGGCATCCAGGTCCGTGGTCTCGAACGGGACGTAGCCGCGCCCGCCGAACTCGTCGATGAAGACGTACCACTTGTCCTCGGTGTTCGACTTGAACACCGTCGGCCCCTCGCCCTGGTTGATGCCCGGGCTCGTCGCGGTCGCCTTGCCGATGCAGTCCTTGACGAAGCCCCAGTCGGTCGAGCGCAAGGACGTCGACCTCTGCTCGAGGATGAACTTGCTGCACGGCGTCGACGAGGTGTTGTTCCGCTCGTCCTTGGTGAACCGGTAGTACGTGTCGCCGTTCTTGATGACCGTGGAGTCGATGACCGAGTACCCGGGGTCGACCCAGACCTTGGGCTCGCTGAAGGTGCGGAAGTCGCGGGTCGTCGCGTACTGCATCGTGTTGTACGTGCTGCCGGTGTGCTGCGGGTCGTCCGCGGCGTAGAGCTTGGAGGCCCAGAAGACGACGTAGGCGCCGATGGTGTCGTCGTAGTACGCCTCGGGCGCCCACGTGTTGCCGGCCTCCTTCGGCGAGACGAGGACGTGACGCTGCTGCCCCCAGTTGACGAGGTCGGTCGACTCCCACACCTCGATGTAGCGGCTGCCGGTGCGCTGGCTGCGGTCCCAGTCACCGTTGCCGTAGATCTTGAGGTCGGTCGCGATGAGGAAGAAGCGGTCGCCCTCGGGGCTGCGGATGACGAAGGGGTCACGGACCCCCTCCTCGCCCTCGGTCGAGGTGAGGACGGGCCGCCCACCGTTGAGCTCGTCCCAGTGGAGCGGGTCGTTGCCCCGGCTCGCCGCCATGTAGATCTGCTCACCGTCGGCCGTGCCCTCGCCGGTGAAGTACGCGAAGGCGTAGCCCTCGAGGGCCTCCTTCTTCGGCAGCGGCAGGACGGTCAGGGTGAGGTTGCGGGTGTCGGACACGGAGCCGAGCGTGGCGCGGACCACGAGGCGACCGGCGGCCGCCTTGCTGCCGTAGGGCGGCCGCGTCACCTCACCGGTCGCCGTGACGACCTCGGGGTCCTTCGTCGTCCACGACAGGGTGACGCCGCGCGCTCCGGCCGTCGGGAGCGTGACGTTGCCGCGGACGGCAGTGGCATCCGGGATCGACACGGCCGCAAGGGCGTTCGCGACCTTCTGCTCCGCCGTGATGTCCTGCAGCACCGTGACGGTGAACGTCTTCGTCGCCGAGGACGCGGCGTACGAGACGGTGGCCGTCAGCGTGACGGTGGAGTTCCCGGCGCCGGGGGCCGGACGCGTCACCGTTCCGTCGGGGGCCACGACGCCCGGGTCGCTCGAGGCCCAGGCGACGGTCGAGCCGCCGGCACCCTTCGTCGACAACGGAAGGTCGTCGGTGACGGCCGAGGTGTCACCGAGGTCGAGAGCCGCGGCGTCGGAGGCCACGCGCAGCGAGGCGGTCAGCGCGCCGAGCTGCCGCGCCTCGTCGCCGGTGAGGGCCCTGTCGTAGACGCGGAAGTCGCGCACCCTGCCCTTGAGGTACCTGTCCGCGGTGTAGACCGAGCGGCCGAGGTAGTTGGCCGTGGTCGTCCCGCCGCCGATCGATCCGGGTGTCAGGGTGACTCCGGTCCGGCGCCCGACCTCGACGCCGTCCTCGTACAGCACGGCGGTGCCGGCGTCGAGCGTGTAGGTCAGGGTGCGCCACTGGCCGCGGTCGACGTTGCGGCCGGCCGTGACGGTCTGCTCGGTGGACCAGTTGCCGCTCGCGATCGAGGTGCGGTAGGCGTTGCCGGTCGTGAAGAGGTAACCGTTGCCGGCCCCGCTCGCGGTGTTGCCGAGGCCCCAGACGAAGTACGGCGTGGCCTGTGCCGGGTCGATCCACACCTGCGTCGACACCGTGATGGCCGTGAGGCCGCTCATCAGGTCGTTGGGCAGGCGCAGGTGGCCGTTCGTGCCGCCGAGGCCCAGCCCCTCGGCGCCGAGCCACGTGGTGTCGCCGCTGACCGTGGCGTCGCGGCCGTGGCCGGACGCGTCGGGCACCGTCGTGCCGGAGGTCTGGTCGAGCGCGTACCGGACGACGAGACCCTGGTCCAGCGAGGACTCGGCACCCGCGGCCCGTGTCGGGGCGGCCGCGGCGACGACCGTCGAGACCGCCAGCGGGAGGGCCAGGGCCAGGGTGGCGAGGACCGCGAGGGGACGCCGGGAGAACCCGCGCAGCGTCGTGTCGGACATGCCGGTGACTTCCTTGTCGGGCACGCGGCGGGAAGCCACGAGCGAAGGGCACTGCGTCCGGGTGTCACCGCGTCGGACCGTCCTCGTGGGCGTCCGACCGCGCGATGTGAGCGTTAACATAGGGACGGCCGAGGTCGCTGTCAACCCCACGTCCGACCGCTACCCGGACCTCAGTTCTCGCGCCGCCGCGGGGGGTCCGCATGGACCCGACGGCTCAGCCGCGAGTGCGAGCGCGGCGCCGGGACGCGGGACCACACGGCCCTCTGCAGGGCGAGCGTCAGCCAGCCGGCCAGGGCCATCCCGACGAGGTTGACGACCAGCTGCAGGCCGCTGCCGCGCACCTCGCCCCACGCGCCGAACGCCAGCCCGAGGCCGACGTTGCCGGCCGCCGGGATCGTCGTGACCGAGATGAAGACTCCGCTCAGGCCACCCACCCGCGCGGAGGTGAGGGAGAGCACGCCGGCCGCCGCGGCGAGCACGGCGACGATGAACGACCACCGGTCCGGCGTGTAGATGAAGTCGGTGGCCGGCCGCTCGCCGGTGATGTCCTCGAGCGTGACCCACCCGAGGGCGCGCCCGACCAGGCCGGCCAGGCAGGTCACGACGATCGCCACCGCGAACCCGACGACGAGGGCCCGCGCGGCGACCCCGAACAACAGGGCCCGGCGCCGCACGAGCGCCACACCGAGGGCCGCGACCGCGCCGAACTCCGGGCCGAGCACCATGGCGCCGATGACGAGGATCTGGCTGTCGAGGACGATGGCGATGCCGGCGATGAGCGTCGCGAGCGACATGAAGGACAGGAACGTCCAGTTGAGCTCGCTGTCCTCGTAGGAGCGCTGGGCGACCTCGGCCCACACGACGGCGTCGGCGCTGCTGCCCGGGGTCGTCTCGTCGGCCTCGAAGCCCGCCCTCGAGATCCACGTGGGCACCGGCTCGACGTGCAGCGAGCCCTCCTCGTGGACGCCGAGGTCGCGGAGCGCGTCGACGAGGTGGTTGGCCCCTTCGCGCGCGACGTCGGCCTCGACCACGTCACCGGCCGGGCGGATCGCGGCGCCACGGTGCACGACGAGCGTGCTCACGGCGGTCGAGTCCGCGAGCAGGCCCGTCACCTCGTCGGTCAGGGCGGCCGGCACCGTCACCGTCAGTCGCAGCATGGCCGCCAGTCTGCCGCGCTGTTGACACCGGCGGGCCCCGTCCACGACAGTGACATCTGAACATCCAGTCAGATGAGAGGACGACTCCATGTCGACGGTCGCCGGCCTGGACGCCTGCACCACCCCCTGCGTGCACCCCGAGAAGGTCGCGCTCGCCTCCGAGCACGCGCCCGGCGCCGACGAGCTCGCCCGGGTCACGAGCGTCTTCAAGCTGCTCGGCGACCCGACGCGCGCCCGCCTCCTCTACGCCCTCCTCGAAGCCGGCGAGCTGTGCGTCTGCGACCTCGCCGCCGCGACGACCACCGCGGAGGCGACCGTGTCGCAGGCGCTCCGGCTGCTCCGCGCGTCCGGTGTCGTCACCGGCAGGCGCGAGGGCCGCAACGTCTTCTACCGCCTTTCCGACGCCCACGTCCGGCTCCTGCTCGACGTCACGCGCGAGCACGCCCTCCACGACGGGGTCGCCCGGTGAGCCACAACCACTCGCACGGGCACTCTCACGGGCACGCGCACGGGCACGCCGGCGGGCGCCACCGGTGGCGGCTCGCCGTCGCGTTCGTCCTCGTCGCCGCCTTCTTCGTCGTCGAGCTCGCCGCCGGCCTCGTCTCCGGCTCGCTCGCACTCCTGTCCGACGCCGGGCACATGGCCGCCGACGTCGTGACCCTCGGAGCGGCCCTCGTCGCGACGCGCATCGCGGCACGGGCCGACACGACCGGGCGCCGCACCTTCGGCTCCTACCGCGCCGAGGTGTTCGCCTCCGGCCTGGCCGTGCTGCTCATGCTCGGGGTGTCGGTCTACATCGTCGTGGAGGCGGTCGGACGCATCGGCACCGTGCCCTCCGTCGCGTCGGGGACGATGTTCGTCGTCGGCCTCCTCGGACTCGTCCTCAACGCCGCCGCCCTCCTCCTGCTCCGTGGTGGGGCGGGCGAGAGCCTCAACGTCAAGGGCGCCTACCTCGAGGTCGTCGCCGACACCGTCGGGTCGGTCGGTGTGGTCGTGGCCGCGCTGCTCGTGCGGGTCACCGGGAGCGCCTGGTGGGACACCGGTGTCGCCCTCGCCATCGCCGTGTTCGTCGCCGTCCGTGCCCTCGGGCTGGGGCGCGAGGTCGTCGCCGTGCTCGGGCAGCACGCACCGGCCGGCATCGCGCCGGACGACCTCGCCGATGCCCTTGCCGGCGTCCCCGGCGTCGTCGAGGTCCACGACCTGCACGTGTGGACCCTCACCTCGGGCATGGACGTCGCCACGGCGCACCTCGTCACCACCGCCTCCGAGCCGTCCGCCCGGGTGCTCGAAGCCGCCGGGGGCGTGCTGCGCGAGCGGTTCCACATCGCGCACGCCACGCTCCAGGTCGAGACCACCGACCGCTCCGCCTGCACCGGGGCCGACTGGTGAGCGCGCCGACGCCCCAGGTGTTCTCGCTGCTGACGCCGTCCCGGCGGGCGGTCCTGGCGCGACGGGCCCGGCTGCTCGCCGCGACGTCGGTCGCGTACAACGTCGTCGAGGCCGTCGTGGCCGTCGCCGCCGGACGCGTCGCCGACTCGACGGCCCTCATCGGCTTCGGGCTCGACTCGACCGTCGAGGTGATGAGCGGTCTCGTCATCCTCTGGCAGTTCGGCCACGCGGTCCCGGAGGAGCGCGAGCACCGGGCCAGACGCGTCATCGCCGTCTCGTTCCTCGTCCTGGCCGCGTACGTCACCGTCGAGTCGCTGCGCGCCCTGGTGACGCGGGAGCAGCCCGACGCGTCGGTCGTCGGGATCGCCCTCGCGGCGCTGTCGCTGCTGGTCATGCCGGTGCTCTCGCACTCGCAGCGTCGCACCGGACGTGCGCTCGGCTCCGGCGCCGTCGTCGCCGACGGCACCCAGACCCTGCTGTGCACGTACCTGTCGGCGGTGCTGCTCGTCGGGCTGCTCGCCAACGCCGCGTTCGGCTGGTGGTGGCTCGACGCCGTCGCCGCGCTCGTCATCGCGGCGGTCGCCGTGCGCGAGGGCGTGCAGAGCTGGCGCGGCGACCCGTGCTGCTGACGCGTCCGGCTCGTCGTCCTCGCCCGGCCCGGAGCGCTTGACGAGCGACCGCGCGGGGTCCATCGTGAGCCACCGTGACGGTCCAGACCGAGGCGCCCGCCCTGCGCCGCTCGCGGCTCGCCGCCGGCGCCGCCTTCTTCGTCCAGGGCCTGCTCTTCATCTCCCTGACGACCCGCCTGCCGATGATCCAGCGCCGCCGGGACCTCGACGAGCTCGCCGTCAGCGGCCTGCTGCTCATGGTGGTGCTGCTCGCCGGCGTCGGCTCGGTCCTCGCGGAGGTCGTCGCGAAGCGCGCGTCGAGCGCGGTCGTCGTGCGGGTCGGTTTCGTGCTGGCCACGGCGGGGTTCGCGGTGCTGCTCGTCGCGCCGGCGTTCGCCGTGTTCGTCGCCGGCCTCGCGGCGTACGGCCTCGCCCTCGGGCTCGTCGACGCGTCCTCGAACATGCAGGCTGTCACGGTGGAGCACCTGTACCGACGCCCGATCCTGCCCTCGTTCCATGGCTTCTGGACGGCCGGCGGTGTCCTCGGCACCCTCATCACGCTCGCCACCGCGTCGGTCGAGCTGGGAGCGCCGCTGCTCCCGCTGCTCGTGTTCCCGCTCGCCGGCCTGGCCGCCCCGTTCGTGCGCCGTGACCGCCTCGCCGAGACGGCCGGGCCGCTCGACGTCCCGTGGCGCCGGATCCTGCTCCTCGGCGTCGCGATGGTCCTCTTCTACATGGTCGACACCGCCGCCACGACGTGGGGACCCGTCTACCTCGACGGCACCCTCGACGCGCCGCAGGCCCTCACCGCCCTGGCGACGCTGCCCTACCTGCTCGCCACCCTCCTCGCGCGCGCCCTCGGCGACGGGCTCGTCGACCGGCACGGTGCCGTGTGGCTGCTGCGCATCAGCGGGGTCGTCGCCGCGGTCTCGCTCGCCGTCATCGTGTTCGCGCCGACGTGGTGGGTCGCGGTCGTCGGGTTCGCCGTCCTCGGCGGCGCCGTCGCGACGATCGCCCCCCTCAGCTTCTCTGCCGCGGGAGCCATCGCCGGGGGCGAGGGCCTGACCGGCGAGGCCCGCATCGACAAGGTCGACCAGGTCATCGCGCGCTTCAACCAGTTCAACTACGCCGGCGCCCTCCTCGGCGCCGTCCTCACCGGCGCCGTCGGCTCGGACAACCTCCGCGTTGGCTTCGCCGTGCCGATGGTCCTCATCCTCGGCATCGTCCCTCTCGCGGCACAGTTCGCCATCGTCCGACGCCACCCGCGCGACGTCATCGACGCGGACGCCTGAGGCAGGCGGCGAGCGCCGCGACCCCGGCCGCCACCCGGTCGGCGGGCGCCGCACCGACGCCGAGCACCAACCCATGACGGACCGGCTGGTCGCGGTAGCGCGTCGACAGCGGTTCGACGAAGACGCCTGCGGCCCGGGCCTGCCCGGCGAGCGCCACGTCGTCGGCGGACGGGTCGCGCAGCACGGCACAGACGTGCAGGCCGGCCGCCGACGGCACGACCTCGAGGTGCTCGTCGAGCCCCGCGAGCGCGTCGAGGAGCCGCTCTCGGCGCTCGCGGTACACCTTCGTGGCACGACGGACGTGGGCGCCGTGATGGCCCTCGACGAGGAAGTCGGCGAGGGCCTCGTGCGTCACCGCGTCACCGGCCCACGCCGTCACCCGACGCGCCTCGCGCAGCGCCCCCGACAGCGACGGCGGTGACACCGCGTACCCGACGCGCAACGACGGCAGCAGGGACTTCGAGAAGGAGCCCACGTACACGACCCGGCCCTCGCGGTCGAGGCTCTGCAACGGCTCGAGGGGGCGGTCGGCGAACCGGAACTCGCTGTCGTAGTCGTCCTCGACGACGACGGCATCATGCCGGGAAGCCCACTGCAGCAGGGCGATCCGGCGACCCAGCGACATCACTGCCCCGGTCGGGTGCTGGTGCGACGGCGTGACGTAGACGAGCCGCGCGCCGGCGGGGAGGGCGTCGACGACGAGGCCCTCGGCATCGACGGGCACGCCGCGGACCCGGGCGCGGTGCGTCTCGAGGAGGCGTGCGGCCGCCGTGTAGCCCGGGTCCTCGACGGCGACGACCTCCCCCGGCTCGACGAGGACGCGTGCGACGAGGTCGAGGGCCTGCTGGGCTCCCGCCGTCACGACGACGTCATCCGGCCGGGCCGCCACCGACCGCGACAGTCCGGCGTACCGCGCGACCTGCGCCTCGAGCCGCGACGGGCCGGTGTCGCCGTAGGTGACGGTGGCGAGCCGTCCGCGACGCAGCACCCCGGACGCGAGACGCCGCCAGGTCGCCAACGGGAACAGGTCCGGGTCGGGCACGCCGACGGAGAAGTCCACCGCGACCGGCCCGGGCACCTGTGGCGGTGCTCCCGCGACGCGCCACGGCCCGCGCGGCACCACCACCCCGCCGCCCCGGGACGTGCGCCGACCGGCTGCCGGCGGCATGCAGCCCGGTGTGACGAACGTGCCGGCGCCGCGTCGGGCCTCGAGCAGCTCCTCGGCGAGCAGCCGGTCGTAGGCCGCGGTGACCGTGCCGCGGGCGACGTCGAGCCGCTCGGCGAGGTCGCGGGACGCGGGGAGCCGGTCCCCGCCGGCGAGGCGGCCGTCGAGGATCGCGTCGCGCACCTGGGCGTAGATCTGGGCGGTCAGGTCGCCCGTTCCGGTCAGGGTGACGTGCAGCTCCACGCCCCCAGCCTAGAGTGGCCCAAACGACTCGGGTGGTAATGGACCTTCCGACCGGTCCACTCGGCAGGCAGGCTCGGTCCATGACGTCGACCACCGCCCGCGAGTCGCCGCCCCGCCAGGACGCCATCGGTACCGCGCCCGGAGGTCTCACCGTGCCGCAGGGGACGGCGCTGTCGGTCGGCGCCGTGCTCGGCACCGGGGTCATCACCCTGCCCGCCCTCGCCGCCGGGATCGCCGGCCCCGCCTCCCTCCTCGCCTGGGCGGCGCTCGTCGTGCTGTCGGTACCGCTGGCGAGCACCTTCGCCGCGCTCGGGGCCCGGCACCCCGACGGCGGTGGCGTCTCGACGTACGTCCGCCGCGCCTTCGGCGACCGGGCCGCGGGCGCTGTCGGCTGGTGCTTCTACCTCGCCATCCCGGTCGGGGCACCCCCCGCGTCGATGATGGCGGGCGGGTACGTCGCCGACGTCGTCGGCGGCGGTCGCGCGACGACCCTCGTGGTGGCCGCCGCCCTCATCCTCGGCACGGGCCTCATGAACGCGGCCGGGCTGCGATTCTCCGGACGCGTCCAGCTCGGCCTGGCCACGGTGCTCGCCCTGCTCATGACGGCGACGATGGCCCTCGCCCTGCCGCACGGTCGCAGCGAGTCCCTGACTCCGTTCGCACCGCACGGCTGGGGCGCCGTCGGCTCGGCCGCGGCCGTCCTCGTGTGGGGCTTCGCCGGGTGGGAGGCGGTGGCCTCGCTCGCCGGCGACTACCGCGACCCCCGGCGCGACGTGCCCCGCGCCACCGGCATCGCCGTGGCCGTCGTCGGGGTGCTCTACCTCGGGCTGGCGGCGACGAGCATCCTCGTGCTCGGCCCGGCCGCCGGGTCGAGCGCCGCACCGTTGTCCGACCTCATGGCGATCGCCCTCGGCGAGCAGGCACGCGTCGTCACCGCCGTCGTCGCCGTGCTGCTCACCGTCGGGGCGATGAACGCCTACTTCGCCGGTGGGTCGCGGCTCGGCGCGTCGCTGGCGCGCGAGGGAGCCCTGCCCGGCTGGCTCGCCCGCGGCTCGGGACCGGGCCAGGTGCCGCGCCGTAGCATCGCCGTCATCGCCGGCTCGTCGGCCACCGCTCTCGCGGTCACCGCCGTGCTCGACCTCGGCCTGACGCCGCTCATGCTGCTCGCGACGGGCTGCTTCACCCTCGTCTACGTGCTCGGCACGGCGTCGGCGCTGCGGCTGCTCGACCGGTGGAGCCTCGGCTGGTGGTGTGCCGTCGTCGCCTTCGCGTCGGTCGTGGCGCTCCTCGCGGTCAACGGGCTGCACGCCCTGTGGGCCCTCGCCGTGGTCGGCCTGTCACTGACCTACCAGGCGTGGCGCGCCCGAACCGGCCGGACGCGGCTGTCCCCCACGTCACCTTCCTGCTGACGCGTCGCCGCCGCGGACGGGCACCGTTCTCGGGAACCGCCCCTAGACTCCTCCGCCGTGACGACGTCAGCACCGGAGCACACCCGCTTCCTCCGATGGTTCCTCGACGCCGAGGAGCAGCCCGACCCGGGCGGCTACTACGAGCGCGAGACCGAGGCCACGGCGCAGCAGCACGTGCAGCCGTGGTGGCGGGTCATGTGCCTCACCGGCGTGGACTACTTCTCGACGCTCGGCTACCAGCCGGGCATCGCGGCCCTCGCGGCCGGGGCGCTGTCACCGATCGCGACGCTCGTCCTCGTGCTCATCACGCTCTTCGGCGCGCTGCCGATGTACCGCCGGGTGGCCACCGAGAGCCCGCACGGCGACGGAAGCCTCTCGATGCTCGAGCGGCTCCTGTCCTACTGGCCGAGCAAAATCCTCGTCCTCGCCCTCATCGGATTCGTCGCCACCGGGTTCGTCATCACGATCACGCTCTCGGCCGCCGACGCGAGCGCCCACCTCATCGAGAACCCGTACCTGCGCTCGACGCTGAGCGGGCACCAGGTCGGCGTCACCCTGACGCTCCTGCTGCTGCTCGCCGCGATCTTCCTCAAGGGGTTCAAGGAGGCCATCGGCCTGGCCGTCGTCCTCGTCGCGGCCTACCTGGGCCTGAGCCTCGTCGTCGTGGTCCGCGGCTTCGTCGAGATCCGCAACCACCCGACCGCGTTCGGTGACTGGGTCGACGCGATGACGTCGGCCCACTCGGCGCCGTTCGGGATCATCGGCGCCGCCCTGCTCGTGTTCCCTGCGCTCGCCCTCGGCCTGTCCGGCTTCGAGACCGGAGTCGTCGTCATGCCGCTCGTCCAGGGCGACCCCGAGGACACCCCGGCGAACCCGGCCGGCCGGATCCGCAACGCCAAGAAGCTGCTGACGACCGCGGCCCTCGTCATGAGCGTCATGCTCATCGGGTCCTCGCTCGTGACGACGCTGCTCATCCCGCACGCCGCGTTCGAGCCAGGGGGCCCGGCCAACGGTCGCGCCCTCGCCTACCTGGCCCACGACCTGCTCGGCGAGGGGTTCGGCACGGTCTACGACGCGTCGACGATCGGCATCCTGTGGTTCGCCGGCGCGTCGGCGATGGCGGGACTGCTCAACATCGTGCCGCGCTACCTGCCGCGATACGGCATGGCGCCGGACTGGGCGCGCTCGACCCGTCCGCTCGTGCTCGTCCTGTCGTTCATCGCCGCCGTCGTGACCCTCGCGTTCCGGGCGAACGTCGACGAACAGGCCGGTGCCTACGCGACCGGCGTGCTCGCGCTCATGACCTCGGCTGCGGTCGCCGTGTTCCTCACCGAGCTGCGGCGCGGGCACCGGGGCACGGCGGTGTTCTTCGGCGTGGTCAGCGCGATCTTCCTCTACACGATCACCATCACCGTCGAGGAGCGGCCGGAGGGTCTGGTCATCGCGCTGCTGTTCATCGCGCTCATCGTCGTCATCAGCGTGTGGTCCCGGATCGCGCGCTCCACCGAGCTGCGGGTGCAGCGGGTCGTGTACGACGGGGGCGCGCGGGCCATCCTCGACGACGCGGCGCTCGGCCAGCAGCCGCTGCGGTTCATCGCGAACAAGATCGACGCCGGCGACCGGGAGGAGTACCGCGCCAAGTCGATGGAGGTGCGGATGCACAACCACCTCACGGCGCGGCAGGGAGCGATCTTCCTCGAGGTCGAGGTGACCGACGCGAGCGACTTCGCCACGACGGTGCAGGTGACCTCGGCCGTCGTCGGGGCGCACTACGTCCTGCGGGCCACGGGGCCCTCGGTGCCCAACGTCCTCGCTGCGGTGCTCCTCGACGTCCGGGAGCAGATGAGCAAGCCCCCGCACATCTACTTCGAGTGGAGCGAGAAGCCGCCGGGTCTGAATGTCCTGCGCTTCCTGCTCGCCGGCGAGGGTGACATCCCGCCCCTGACCCACGAGATCATCCGGCGCGCCGAGCCGGATGCCGCCCGCCGCCCGCAGGTGCACGTCGGCGGCTGACCAGACCCGCGCGAAAGCGAGACGGCGGGCAGCGGCCCGGTGGGGAGCGGCCTGGTGGGGAGCGGCCTGGTGGGGAGCGGCCTGGTGGGGAGCGGGCCTCGTTCGGACGCCCGCCCTGCCCGCTGGCCGCTCGGCATTGCTCCGCCGCATGAGCCAACGTGCCAGCGTCGCGATGACACGCCGGAACACGGCCTCCCACGTACCCTCACATCTGCCCTCAGCATTGCTCCGCCACCTGAGCCAGCCACCCGGCAAGGTCCGGCCGCCGTGCCTCGCATCCGCGTGCTCCGCGGCCCCGTGCTCCACAGCCGCCCAGGCCGCCTCCTTCGCTCATCCCCTCCACTTCCACCCGGCCCCTCGGCATTGCTCCGCCACTTGAGCCAGCCACCGCGCGCAAGGTCCGGCCGCCGTGCTCCGCATCCGCGCGCTCCGCGGCCGCGTGCCACAGCGGCCCAGGCCGCCTCCTTCGCCCGTCCCCCCACTTCCACCCGGCCGCTCAGCATTGCTCCGCCACCTGAGCCAGCCACCGCGCAAGGTCCCGGCAGCCGCCGCGCGCCCTCCGCGACCGCCCAGCGTCGGCGATCCACCGCGCCCTGCCCTGAAACCCCTCCTCACCACCATGGCTCGGCACGCGGAGCAATGCCGAGCGCCCGGGGGAAGTGGGGGGAACTCCCCGAACCGCTCCGCTCGCCCTTCCCCCTGCCCTGCAACTGTCTCTTATACACATCTGACGCTGCCG